>JALNZD010000005.1 GCA_023229505.1 Bacteroidales bacterium
GACTTAACCAGAAAAAATATCAAGAATAGATAAGACATGAAATCCATTTTGAGATCATGTCGACGAAAAGTCGATCAAAAATGGAAATCATGTCAAATCATCAATTAATTAATACTGATACACCCTCAGAAGATAGAAAAATTTATTTGCCATCCATGGCCTTGAACAGCCTGATCAGGTCGACAACGCGGTTGGAGTACCCCCATTCGTTGTCATACCAGCTTAGCACTTTCACGATCCGGTTCCCGAGAACCCGGGTGAACTCAGGGTCGAAGATAGATGAGTAAGGATTGCCTACGACATCTGAAGAAACCCATTTAAAATCGGAATACAGCAGCACGTTTTTCATGCAGTCTGTTGCTGCAGCCGCTTTCATCGCTTTATTCACTTCTTCAGCCGTAACATCTTTTCCGACTTCCACGACCAGGTCAACGACGGAACCATCGGGTACCGGCACGCGGGACGCCATCCCGTCGAGCCTTCCTTTCAGTTCCGGTATCACTTTACCAACTGCTTTGGCAGCACCGGTTGTGGTCAGGACGATGTTTTCGGCAGCAGCACGGCCCCGGCGCCAGTCTTTGTGAGGAACGTCGGCCAGGCGCTGGTCGTTGGTATAAGCATGTGTAGTGGTCATCAGGCCGTCTATGATCCCAAAGGCATCATGAAGCACTTTAGCTACAGGGGCCAGGCAGTTCGTCGTGCAACTTGCGTTTGAAACGATGCGGTGTTCCGGCTTCAGGCCATCATCATTCACACCGATCACGACCGTAAAGTCGATCTCATCTTTCGAAGGAACCGTCAGGATAACCCGTTTGGCACCGGCCTGCAAGTGGCCTTCAAGTTGGGAACGCTTTCTGAAGACACCAGTCGCCTCTACAACGACATCGATATCTAAGTCTTTCCACGGAAGCAGCGCCATATCGCTTTGGGAAAGCATCAGCACTTTCTCTTCCGGGGTTACCAGATAATCTCCTTCTATGTGAGCTTCACTGTAGAAATTTGACATCACCGTGTCGTATTTCAGCAGGTAAGCTAAGACATCATTGTCATAAAGGTCATTGATAGCAATGACATCAATATTTGGGTCGGCATCGAGGATTCTGAATACTGAACGTCCGATTCTTCCGAATCCGTTAATTGCTACTCTCATTTGGTACCTCCTTTCGCGGTTTTTTCCTGTAATAAATGGTATGCTCTGATCACATCGAGGATGCGGCAGGCCTGGGCCAGGGCAGTGTGATACCAGACCAGGGTCTTGATCATCTTGCCTTGCGACTTCAGGGTAGCCAGCTTGTCGAACACCACCGCGTGGCGGTTATTGATGACATCGCTTGAAACGATAGGGTCTTCAGCTACCTGAACAAGATCTGGCAGTTTGGCTGCCGCCTCATACATGACTTCATTCACCTGATCGATGGTGACGTCCTTGTTTTTGAAGATCATGGTCAGATCAAGCAATGACCCATTGGGAATAGGGACGTTTAAGGACATACCTTCAATTTTTCCCTTGAATTTGGGAAGAATTGAAGGTATCCACCTGGGTGTCGGTGTTTCGTTAGGGATGATGTTCTCTGCAGCGGAACGTGACCTGCGGAAATCGACACCGGCCTTATCGCGAAGAGGCTGATCGGATGTATAAGAGTGCACTGTGGTCAGCATGGCATAATCTACACCGTATTTTTCATCAAAGAATTTCAGCATCAATGCTGTAGCATTGGTTGTAGCCGATCCTGCCGAAACGATTTTGTCTTTAAGATCGATAGTATGATCATTCACACCCATGACCACGATGCGGTCGATCTCATCTTCCGGAAGTGTGGATAGCACAACATGCGGCGCTCCGGCTTTCAGGTGCTTGTTGAGATCCTTTTTGCTTTTGAATATACCTGTGGCATCAATCACGACATCGACATCAAAAATATCCCAGGGTACATCGCCTGGCGTGCCGCCGGTAACAACACGGGCGCGGCCGGCAGGAGAATTAATAAAATTTCCATCTTCCAGTGTAACACTTACCCGCCCCTTCACTTCTGCCTGCAACAGATATGCAAGAATATCCGGCTTGCCGTAGTCGCTGATAGCAACCACTTCGAACATATCATCTTCCATGCAAAGCCGATAGATATGTCGCCCGATCTCCCCAAAACCCATAATTCCTAATCTTACTTTGCTCATAATCAAAAGATTAAATTATTATTTTAGAATTAATCAATCCTCATTTTAAAAGGCTTGCAAAGGTATATACAATCATCGTATAAAATTAAAAACGCATATGAAAGTTTTAAATGCAGGAAATTAGCATAGGGCATAAGGCATAGAGCATTTAATCCTCTAAGCTCTATGTTCTAAGCTCTTTGCTCCTTGCTGGTTTAATAAAAATCTTTACTTTTGCAAACAATGAATAACATCCGGAACTTCTGTATTATAGCCCATATCGACCATGGGAAAAGCACTCTGGCCGACAGACTACTTGAAATAACCGGCACGGTTACCGGCAAAGAAATGCAGGAGCAAGTGCTCGACGATATGGAACTGGAACGTGAACGCGGGATTACCATCAAGAGCCATGCGATCCAGATGGATTACAGGCATGAAGGGGTCGATTATAAGCTCAACCTCATTGATACGCCCGGCCACGTTGACTTTTCCTATGAAGTTTCCCGTTCTATTGCTTCCTGCGAAGGGGCATTGCTGATCGTAGACGCAACCCAGGGGGTGCAGGCACAGACTATTTCTAATCTTTACATGGCTATCGATCACGATCTTGAGGTGATCCCGGTTATGAACAAAATGGACATGGAGAACGCCATGCCTGATGAAGTGCGCGAGCAGATCGTCGACCTGCTGGGATGCAAGCCTGAAGAGATCATCGAATCCAGCGGGAAAACCGGTTATGGGGTGGATAATATCCTTGAAGCTATAATTCAGCGTATCCCTGCTCCATCCGGAGAAGAAAGCGCACCTTTGCAAGCCCTTATCTTCGATTCCGTTTATAATCAATTCCGAGGGATCATTGCCTATTTCAGGATCTTTCAAGGAGTTATCCGTAAAGGGGACCTTGTCAAATTCGTCGCAACAGGGCGTGAGTATGAAGCCGATGAGATCGGGGTGCTGAAACTAACCATGGAATCGCGCCAGGAGATGAGGGCAGGAGATGTCGGATATATTATCAGTGGTATTAAATCTTCCAAAGAAGTGCGGGTGGGCGACACCATCACACATGTCAGCAGGCAATCGATTGCTGCCGTCAGCGGGTTCCAGGAGGTCAAACCGATGGTATTCGCGGGGCTTTACCCGGTAGATGCCGATGATTACGAGGAATTGCGGGCCTCGCTGGAAAGATTGCAGTTGAATGACGCTTCGCTGACCTTTGAGCCGGAATCCTCAGCAGCGCTGGGATTCGGGTTCCGTGGCGGGTTCCTGGGCCTGCTGCACATGGAAATCGTCCAGGAACGCCTCGACCGTGAATTCGACATGGACGTGATCACAACAGTTCCCAACGTTTCGTACCAGGTAGTCACCTATAAGGGCGAGACCATTGAGGTCCACAATCCGTCAGGAATGCCCGATATCAAATATATTGAGCACGTCAGGGAGCCCTATATCGTAGCGCAGATCATCTCCAAGGTAGAATATATCGGGTCGATCATGAAGCTTTGCATCGACAAGCGAGGCATCCTGAAGAATCAGGTTTACCTGACCTCCAACCGGGTCGAGGTTACCTTTGAAATGCCGCTTGGGGAGATCGTTTTCGATTTTTACGATAAGCTGAAGAGCATTTCCAAAGGATATGCATCCTTCGACTACCATCATCTTGATTACAGGCCTGCCAAACTGGTCAAACTCGATATCCTTATAAACAAGGAACCCGTAGATGCCCTTTCCTCCCTGATCCATTCAGACCACAGTTATGAACTGGGGCGGAAAATGTGTGAAAAATTAAGGGAACTGATCCCGCGGCAGCAGTTCGAAGTAGCCATCCAGGCCGCTGTCGGTGCAAAGATTATCGCCCGTGAAACCATCAAGGCCTTGCGCAAGGATGTCACAGCCAAATGTTACGGCGGCGATATCACCCGTAAACGTAAACTTCTCGAGAAGCAGAAAAAAGGCAAGAAACGCATGCGGCTTGTCGGGAACGTCGAGATCCCGCAGAAGGCTTTCCTGGCGGTGCTGAAGCTGGATTGAGGGCATGGAGGCGGGGAAGCGGGGAAGCTATTGCTTATAACATTCAACGAAGGCATTCCATTGCCGTTCGCTAAGCGTTTCGTGCAGAGCCTTAAAGAATTTCCGCAGGCAAACCTTTAATGTGTCATCCAGTTTTTCTTTAAAGTGCATTTCCCGGAGTTCCTTTTTAAAGGCTGCTTTCAGTTCAGTAACTTTTTCACGGAATTCTTCCTTGGTAATGGTCCCGTCCTGATAAGCATTCCACAAACGCTGGTACTTCACCTTGTACTTTTCACTCAGTTCACGGTAAATCGTCTTTGCCCGCTGAATGGCATTTTGTGTGCAAGCTTTGTATACTCGAAGATCCTGTTTGATCCCGGCTTTCTGGGTCTCTGATAACGATAGTCCTTTCAGGCAATGAATGAAAGAACGATCCCGGATAAATTTATTTTCAGCACTGATCCCATGTTCGTTTTCATCCATATAGGTCTCATCTGCAAGGAAATCTACCGCGATGCCATCATTGAACATGTATATGGTCTGTGAAGAATCATCCGTTAGAACCTCTTGGTTGTCCATATCTGATCCTGCCTTGTCGACCATGATCATGATCTGATCCTCATAAGAGGATTGGTTACCGGAATTTTCCTTTTTACAGGCTGAAAGTATTACCAGCGTAAACAATATAACTATAAATGATGTTGAACTGATTTTCTTCATGGGATTATGATTTGATGTTTATCAATGCAAATATATTTAAAAATCAGGCTATCCCGTATTATATCATAAAAAGTTAGATTTATTCAAATATATTTTCCTTCTATGTGTTCTTCTATGTCTATGTGCTGTAAAAATGAAAAATCGTCCATCGTCCATGAAAAATGGAATATGAAATTCCCCGCAGTCCAACTGCCAACTGCCAGCTATCGCTTGCTCACTTATTGTCAATAAACTCAAAAACCATATTACCCGTAGGCATATAGTCAGTTTTTGACCAGTAATAAATGCGTTCCGTATCAGTTAAAATTGATTCATCCGGTGGAATGGAAAATCTGACAACCTTCAGGTTATCCGGTATAATTAATTGGTAATCAGCTTGATCAAGTGGCTTTCTCCATCCGATCGTCGATTCCAGAATATATTCCGCCCGATTGCCTGAAAGCTTTTGCCTGTATGAAATAAGAATCAACAATTCAGTATTGTCACCAAAATCTGCTCTAAAGACAATGCCATCTCTCCTATTACTAAGAGGTTCAACAGGTTCATTTGCCGTCAGGTTAAAAATGTAGATCGAGTCCACTTCTCCCATCAAAGAATCAACCTGAAACGGATAGACCAGCGTAGCTAACTTATCTCCATTAGTTTTCAGGTAATAATTTCCTGTGACATAGAAATAATCCTTTTCAATTTTCATAGTAATATTCTCTTTATAAAAAGAGATATCCTGGCCAAAACCAATACTGTAAGAGATCAAAAAGATTAAAAAAAGAAGAGTCTTATGCATAAAACCGGGATTATAGTTTGATGAATTTTCCGGTTTTCATAACCTGGTTATTCTTTTTCAGGCTATAAATTAGCGTCCCTGTTGTAACAGAACCTGCAGGTGCCCAGTCATATCGTTTTTGATCAGAGGATAATTGGATCCGGTGAATTTCTCTCCCATCCAGGCTATAAATCAACAGACTTAATTCATCTGACGGATGACTATTTTTCAGATTAAAGTAAAATGTAACCTTATCTGCAAAGGGATTTGGTGATATCGTAATAACATTTTCAACATCATTTTCTTTTGATTCAATCCCCTCTACCAGGCTTGTTGTAATAATATCCTGGTAATGTGAAGAATCAGGTCGTAAACAGAAGTCAACTGGTTCAATTGTGTAATATTCCGATGGTGACGGTGGATGGTAATATTCAATTGTATCAAAAGTAAATCTTCGGGCAAAAATTCTTTCGGAAAATGAACCGTCAGGTTGGATTTGTATCGTCGTGTTCTCTACACCCGGAAGAAGGAAATAACCTTCAGTGAATGGATTACCTAATAAGTCAAAAAACACTCCGGAAAAGCTGCCAAGAGCCCCTATCGTATCATTTTCAGAACCAATTGTAGGAGATATGTCTATGCAATAACTTCCGGTGTATGACCACTGCGTTTGGCTATAACTTAAGTAAATTACAGATTCTCCGTCCCGGATACAATCGAGATACGAGCCAGGGTAATTGCCAAATGCAACGGAATCAAACGGATCGTCCTCCCACGCATAACTGATTAGTTTCACAAAGTCTCCTTCCAGGTTGATTGAAACCGGATTTTCAAGATTTAAGCTGGTTATGAGTGCTAAGGAATCAAAGTATTGTGACCCTCCTCCTGGTATAAGAGTATAAAAGGATATAACTGAACTGCCAGAAGATGTTTTCAACACAATGGAGTCAATTTCAATGATACTCCATTCATAAAATCCCATTTCTATCGTCCAATTACCCGCACTATCAACGATAATTTCTGAAATAAAGGCCTGGGGTGTAGCAATATTTCCTCTTACAGAAGAAACAAGCGCAATGAATATTAAAACTGCAATGGACTTTTTCATTTTATTCAAATTAATAGTGATTTCTGTAACACATTTAATTTCCCCAAATATAAGAACAAAACGCAAGAAAAACAATAAAATGTGAGGAAAATGTTGAAAAGTCCGGTTGAGATGTCATCTCATTTCATTCGTCCCTGACGGGACTTTTAAAGGCATTGCCCTTGCCGACCCCGGACTTCATCCGGGGCTATTTTCATTTGTCCTTAAAGGACATATATTAAGCCCCCATGCTTCCATGCCTCCATGCTTCCATGCCTCCATGCCTCCATGCTTCCCAGTTCCCGGTTCCCAGTTTGCAGTCCATTAAACCCGCCGACCGGGAACCGCCGACCACGAACTGCGAACTGCGAACTGCGAACTGCGAACCGCGAACTGCGAACTGTAACTATTCTCTCACTATTCCGTCTTATGCTTAAATTTGGAATTTCAAAAACATCTGAATGACGGTTGCGGAATTCAACCAGTGCGTGGATAACCACTCCGACGGTGTGTACCGGTTTATCCTGAAAAATATAAGGGATGACCAGGCAGCTATGGATATTGTTCAGGATGCTTTTGAAAAAATGTGGCTGAAGTTCCGTGAAATAAGCCAGTCCAGAGCTAAATCCTACCTTTTTACAACAGCTTATCACCGGATGATCGATTATATAAGGAAAGAAAAAAGGATGGACCGCCTTGACGCGAAAACTGAACCGCAGGACCATTACCATCACCAGTACAACGACCTGAAAGTCGTCCTGGATGAAGCCCTGCAGCGTTTACCGGAAATTCAGCTGTCTTTGATCCTGTTAAGAGACTATGAAGGATACAGTTATGAAGAAATCGGAAATATAACGGGACTAAATGAATCGCAGGTGAAAGTTTATATTTTCCGCGGCCGGCTGGCACTGAAAAATTACCTGGTCAGCATCGAAAACCTTGTCTGATATGTATATTAATCAAGATAATTACGAGCAGTTCTTCCTCGATCACGCGGAAGGCAACCTTTCCCCGGAAATGGAAAGGGAACTTACGGATTTTCTTGAAGCCAATCCTGATCTGAAGCCTGTTCTCAAAGATTTCGATCCATCTCCCCTGCCCTTCGAAGAATTTAACAACGACTCACTGAAAAAGCGGCTAAAAAAAAATATCCATCCTACGGGTCATATTGATCAGGATAATGTCGATGAATGGATGATCAGGGATGTCGAAGGTCTTCTGAATGAAGCTGAAGAAAATGAATTGAAGGAATTTCTTTCTCTAAACCCGGCTTATAGCTTTGATCATAAATTATTCGGGTATACGAAACTTTTGCCTGATCTTTCAATTTCCTACCGACGGAAAAATGAATTAAAGAAAGAAGGTGCCTATTTCCCTGTCAAACACCTGTTCTGGCTGTTACCGTCGGCAGCAGCCGTGATTCTGCTTTTCATCGGTATCAGGTTTTTCCAGCAGCCCGAGGTTAAAACAGTACCGCCTGTCAATCTCAATGTCTCTGAAATTCCTGAATCCAAGCCATCTCAGATCGCAGCACAAGTTTCAATTCCTGAGATGAAAAAAGAAATCAAGGCAATTAAAAATCCATCCCGGGATCAGATCGCTGAAATTGCACGCTCAATTTCATTCCGGTTAAAACCGTTTGCAGATCAGGCCAGCATTGCAGCTCATCCGACAGAAGATGTCGCGTTGAGCATGTCCGGTCGTAAAAGCCTATCCATAATTACTATTGATAAAAAAGAGCCATCTCTCATCGCCAGGGTCTTTAGCAATATGCTGGACCAGGCCCGGGGTGGAATTCGTAAGCAGGCCAACTTCGACAAGATCCTGAAACCTGATTTCAATTTCTGGTCGTTCGCAAAAGCTGGTATCAGCGGGTATAACAGCATCTCTGACCGCGACCTTGAGCTTTACATGAGGAAAGATGAAGATGGGAAGGTCAAATCTTATGCTTTGATTGACCAGGACCGGCTTCTTTGGTCGAAAGATCTGAATAAGGAATAAGCTCTGTAACATTTTATGCCCTTATTCCGTCCCACGCAAAAGACTTTAACAATCAAAACGATTATGAAAAAGAATAACATTTTGAAAGCAACCTTTGTTCTATCATTCTTTTGGATGATTTTCCTGTTAAACACCTCTGTTATGGGACAGAATGAAATCATCCGCGAAACCCGTGATCTGCCAGCATTTGATCAGATTGATGTTGGCGGGGCATTTGAAGTGACACTTACTATTGGCGAACCTCAGAAGGTCGAAGTGGAAGCCAGGCAAAAAACCATCGGGCAAATTATCACCGGGGTTGAGGGCAACAAACTGGTCATTTCATCGAACAGGATCGGGGGCAATACGCCGCTAAACCTTTATATCACCGTCCCTACCCTTTCGCGCATAGAAGCACATGGGGCGGCTGAAGTTAACGGAGAAAATATAATTAAAGCAGATATGCTTTCCATTGAAGTTTCAGGTGCGTCCACGGTTGACCTGAAACTGGATGTTATCACGCTAAGATCGGAAGTTTCCGGTGCAGCCGATCTGGAACTTTCAGGAAAAGCACAGCAGCATAGCGCCATTGTCAGTGGCGCTGCGACATTGGATGCCGAAGACCTGGTCACCATTACAACAGATGCTGATGTCAGCGGGGCTGCGACAGCAAATGTCAATGCTGAAAGAGTAACCGGGAAAACCAGTGGCGCAGGTGAAATTAATTCCGAAGAAGGGGAATGGGAAACTGAAGAATCCGAAGAGATCATAGTTAAAATAGATGATGACAGCGACACCACTTACATCCATGTGCCAGGCACGGGCGTGGTAATCACAGAAGGTGATGATTCCGTGAAAGTGAAAGTAGGCAACAGGGTGATTATAATTGATGAAGACGGAGAAGTTAAGACCAAACGTTGTAAAGAACCAAAATTCAATGGGCATTGGGCAGGTGTGGATATCGGCTTTAACGGCTATGTTAAACCGGATTTCAACATGAATTTCCCCAAAGAATACGAGTACCTGGATTTGAGGATGGAGAAATCAATTGCTGTTAACCTGAACTTTTTCGAACAGAATATATCTTTTTCGAAAAATCAGAAATGGGGAATGGTAACCGGCCTCGGACTTAGTTTTAACGATTACAGGTTCTTGCGCCCCACCAGGCTTAATATGGAATCCTCTAAACTGATCGGATACCTCGACCAGGATATCAGCATCCGGAAATCGAAATTATCTGTCATGTACGCAACACTCCCCATATTGTTCGAATTCCAGACGGCTCCCAGTTATCATAAAAATGGTTTTCATATCAACGTAGGTATTGTAGTCGGTGCCCGGTTATCTTCCCATACAAAAAAATATTACAACGAGCTGAATTCTGAATTTCATATCACGCAATACAACCCTGAAACCAGTCTGTATGATGATGTTTTCATTGCCTTTTCACCGAATGATCCTAAAGTATATCATTACGGCGACTGGTTCCTGCAGCCTTTTAAATTTGACGCTACAGCCAGGATCGGATGGAATTTCCTTAATTTCTGGGCTAACTACTCCCTGAACACCATGTTCAGAAAAGGTAAAGGCCCGGAGCTATATCCATGGTCGGCGGGGATCACGCTGGCGTGCTTTTAAGTTTTGAGGTTTAAGTTTTAAGTGTTGAGTTATTTTCATTTCAAAAATTTCTTTTATCTTTACCTCCCGTTCGATTTTAACTTAAAGGTTTAAATTACAACAACTTAAAACTCAAAACTCAAAACTTAAAACTCCGCAGGTATGTCCGGTCATAATAAATGGTCCACGATCAAGCATAAAAAAGGGGCAGCTGATGCTAAGCGTTCCAAGATTTTTTCGAAAATTGTCAAAGAAATCCAGGTAGCCGTTAAAGAAGGGGGACCCGATCCCGACCATAATGCACGACTAAGGTTGGTGATCCAGAATGCCAAAGGGGTCAGTATGCCCAAGGACAATATCGAAAGGGCCGTTAAAGGCGGCAACAAAGATGCCAACAGCTTTTTCGAAGTGACTTTTGAAGGATACCTTCCTAATGCGGTAGCCGTTTTCATCGAATGCACAACCGACAACCAACAAAGAACCGTCAGTAATATCAGATCAATTTTTAATAAATTCAACGGAAACATGGGGACTAATGGTTCTTTGAGCTTCATGTTCGACAGGAAAGGTGTTTTTTCAATCCCGAAGGAAAATCTCAAAGGAGAAGAATATGAACTTGATCTGATCGATGCCGGGGCCGAGGACATTTCGGCAGAAGAGGACTACATCACAGTGGAGACAGCTATGGATGACTTTGGACGGATGCAGAAAAAACTGGAGGATCTGGAAATAGTTGCTGAAAATGCACGACTGCAGCGTATCCCAAAGGATTACGTCACATTAGGCAAAGAAGAAACCAAAAAGATCATGAAGGCGCTTGATGTTTTTGATGAAGACGATGACGTCCAGAATGTTTATCATAACCTTGACATCCCTGATGAACTCCTGGATGAAATGGAAGATTAGCAAGCCAATTTTTTTTATTATCCTGGGGCTGATATTTCTATCCCATCTCCCATTTATTAGCGCCGACCCCGACCGAAATATGTCTGTTGGCCGCGGACCTTTTACTGATGAAGGACTGAATACGATACAAATCAGGAATTGGGTCAATCACGGAGATCTTAACCTTAGTGAATGTGATAACCTGCTAAAAACCCCTTTGCTGGGTTTCCCTTTAGCGGTAACTTATAAAATTTTCGGGGCAAATCATGTTGCCTCACGCCTTTACGTCCTGGTTTTGCTTTTTCTGGCCTTACTCCTGATTGGTCTGCATGAGAAGAATCGTTTGATCATAATCATCTTTTCTTTGATTACACTTCTGCAATACCAGGTATTTCAATCCTCTCATTTCAGCATGGCAGAGATGTTATCCAACGCCGCAGTCCTATTGTCCATTCATTATTTGGTCCGCTCATCCGATATGGATCAAATCCAAAAAAAACGTGACGGTTTCGCTGTCTTATCAGGTGTATTTCTTTCTTTATCCTATTTCATCAAGATCCAGTTTATTTACCTGGTTTTGCTCCTTCCGATCGTGCTGATGATCCGATGGTTTACAACCAATTATTATATCAGGAGAATGATCATCAGGCAAGGATTTGCCATTACATCAACCCTTCTCTTTTTCCTTTTACTTTATTTAATGGCCTGGTACCTGCCCAATAAAGAAGCGTATGATTACATGATGGCGCATCAATCCGGCGAGTTTACTTTCTCCGGAAAGATCTGGGAATATATCCGCTTTAATCTCAATTATCATTTCCTGAAAGGTTGGATTCAATGGTTTGTTTATATTTTCCTGGCATTGCTTTTAGCGGGTTTCCTGGTGCTTAAACATACACCATCAAAGCGCTACCCCATCCTGTTTTTCTCCTCGCTGGTCTGGTTCCTGCTTGAATTGCATAAATTAGCCATGATTTACCTGCCTACCCGTTACCAGGTAAGCCTTTTTGTTTCAATGGGATTGCTGATGAGTGTTGTATCATATGAACTTTTATCATGGCCCGCAGCAAGAACAAGAACCTTTGTGAGGATCCTGACAATTGCGGTGCTTTTCACTATGACAGTCATCAATGGCTACAATTATATTGACACATTCCGCCACCGGACTTTTGTGATCCGTGATACCAATGAATACCTTGCCGCGGGTTTACAACCAGATGATGTTGTGCTCGGAGCCTGGGCGCCTTCATTAACCTGGGATTCCAGGTCAAAAGCTCTGCCGGTCTGGAATAATTTCCTTAACTACCGGGATCCAGTCGCAAAATATCATCCCAGGGTAGTTATAGCTGAAACTGACGAACAGGATTCCGAGCAGGCCTGGTCCAGCCAGGGGATCGATCTCGGGGCTCTTTCCGACTCAACCAGAACATTGAAGATCGGGCAGTGGGAAATTAATATCTATTGGATGAAAATGTTTGATCAATAATGGTTGGATTTTTAGGCAGCAAAAAAGTAACTTTTGTCCATACACCCTGTTCACTTGTTATCCAAATCTTTCCATTATGATTTTCAACGATTTGTTTGACAATTGATAGTCCGAAACCCGATCCGGTTTTGATATCTTTAGGAACATTGCTGGCACGGTAAAATTCATCAAAAACAAATGACAGATCTTCTTTAGGAATCCCAATCCCGGAATCGGAAATTTCCGTTAAGATTTGATTGTGTTTGTCCCTGACCGTCAATTCAACATGTCCATTTAGCGGGGTGTATTTCACAGCATTCAACAAAATATTGGAATATAATTCCTCAATCGCGAAAGGATTCCCGGTGATCTTTTGAATCGTGCTATCGAAGTATATATTGAAATCAATGGATTTGTCCCTGGCCAGGGTTTGAATTGGAATTACAACCTTATTGATCAGATCTTTTAATAAAAATTCCTCAAATTCACTGTCTTTTTGCAACCGTTTTCTTGTAAGATTCAACAGGTTTTTAACAAAACCGTTAAGTAATTCAGTACGTTCAAAGGCGCGATTAGCAAATTCTTCCTGGACATCATTAAGGGGACCTGCTATTCCGGACCGGATCACCTGCAGACAACTCAGGATTGCGGCGAGGTGACCTTTAATATCATGCGTTACACGCAGGACGTATTCATTTTTCAGTCTATCTTTATTTTCCAGCTCAAAGTTCGACTTAATAAAAGTTTCTTCGCTTTTTATTGACCTTGAAATAATCATGTGTGACAGGCTTACAACAAGGATTGCTGTGCAAGCGTATATAAAACCGGCAATGTAAATAAAGAAAGTATTGTCGTGGAGATCAGGGTTGATAAATCCCTCAATGTGATAATGGGGAATGACTGAATAACATTCAAAAAATGCCATAAAACCAACAAGAAGGAGGGCATAAGCGGCATAAAGATAACTTTGCAGTGTTTTATATATAGAACTGGCAATGATCAAATGAAAGAAAAAAAAGAGGAGCAATGGATTTTCAATGCCACCTGAAAAGTGGAGGATAAGAGTCAGAATAATCAGGTCCGTAATAATCTGGAAATGGATCTCCTGCTTGATTTTGGCAGTAGCCTTACTCCCCCCAGTTATAATAATCCGCTTCAGAATTATAGCATGGAAAATATTTAATAGAAGCAGGATAACTGCAAGATAATAAATCGGTTTATCCTGAATAGAAATCTTGTATAAGTATTTGACAATATAATTTGAAATTACCAGGATGAATATTGCAATCCACCTGATCCTGACAAACCATCTGGCAAAGTGTACATGAGCCGGAATCAGTTTGTCATACACTTCATTTTTCTTCATAATTATACATATTCACAGACCTGCTGTAAATTGATTATCAAATAATTGACGCTGAATGATTCAAAAAGGACAAAAGTGCCGGATATTATCCTGGCCATTGTTCATTCCTGAAGCATATCCCCGATCATTTCCGCGAGTTTAAGAGGATCAATAGGTTTATCCTGGTACCGCACATGCGGAAATGCCGATTCATCCTCCACGGCCGAGTACAGGTTAACCCCAAGCTGATCCCTCATACCGGTAAGCATAATGATTGGCATTTTTTTAAACTCCGGTTCTTTTTTTATGGTGTGCAACAGGTTGTATCCTTCAAGGTCCGAGTTCATCATGATATCAAGAACCAATAAATCAGGTTGCTCACTCTTAAATTTTAAGAAACCGTCTTTTCCGTTATTAGCCGTAATAACACCAAAGCCTTTGCTTTCGAGTATGATCTGAAACGAGCGAAGAAGATCTTCATCATCATCTACCAATAAAATCTTTTTTTTCATTATTCTTTTTTAATAAATAACATATGGTTAATTCATGTTAAGATTATATGATTGTCAGAGTCCTTATGGCCAGGATAAATCTTATACCTCTTTTAAATTGCTTCCTGTGGATCATATTCGACCCCGGCGAATAATCCGTCGATTTGTGCAAGTAACTGCTGATCTGTAAAATGCCGGCCTTTAATTGCCGATGAAGGACAGGCTGCAACACAAACACCGCAGGCTTTACATAATACGCTGATAATATGACTATGACCTTCTTCTTCATTGAATTCAATGGCGCTGAACGGGCAGAGCTGATTACAGAACCTGCAACCGGAGCACATCTCTTCATTGACTTCAGAATAAACGGCATCAATTTCGATTTTTCCTTTTGATATCCTTGCCAGAATCCTGGCTGCAGCAGCCCTGGCTTGTGCAACAGTATCAGGTATGTCTTTTGGTGCAACACAAGTTCCGGCAATAAAAATTCCGTCTGTTGTGGTCGCAACCGGTTCAAGTTTCGGATGACTCTCGATAAACCATCCTTCCTTATCCTGGCTAATATTGACAAGGTGTGCTATTTCGTCCGCGTCTTCCCGGGCTTCCATCCCCACTAAAAGGATAACCAGGTCTGCAGGGATTTCGATGAGTTCCCCGCTTAGCTTTTCATTCACCTCAATTATCATCGAGCAATCATCTTTTGGTCCTGCTCTGTGGATTACCGGCCTCTCACCTTTTTCATACATCAGGAACATTGTCTTGGCTTCCGATGAACGGCGGTAAAAATCCTCATGTCCTTTCCCAAAAGCATTCATATCAATATAAATGTCTGAGATATAACATTCTGGATTTGCAGATTTGATTTCATGTACATATTTCAGAGCGGTCATACAGCAAACCCTGGAGCAATACGAATGGAACTCCTGGCTTCGGCTTCCTACACAGTGAATTATAGCGACGTATTTGGGTATTTTACCTTCCCTGGTCTCAATTCGTCCGGAACGGACCATTTTTTCAAATTCGAAAGAAGTAATGACATCGGGCAATTTTCCATACCCATAATGTGTAATCCGCGATGCATCGAATTCCTTATATCCTGTGCAGACTATCACATTTCCTATCTGGATTTCAGGCGGTTCAATCTCTCCGGCCAACTTCCCGTTAAGCTCATTTATGGTCGCGGTAAAATTTCCAATATATCCGGTAAGCCTGGTTACTTTTGATTTGAGGTGTAAATGGAGGTGTTTATGGTTCATAACGCGTGTAATCCTTTCTGTAAGAAGATCACGTGCGGAATACAAGTAGGGAGCTGTCAGGTCGACACGTGCCAGGTTACCTCCGAGATGATCTTCCTTTTCAACAAGGTAGACTAAATTGCCGGCATCTGCTAATTCAAGGGCAGCGGTCATCCCTGCAATACCGCCACCTATAACCAATATGTTCGGGCACATATCCACCGACATACTTTCCAGTGGATCGTGCAGCACAACTTTGCGGATGGCAGCCTGGACCAAGGCCATGGCTTTTTCGGTCGCTTCAATAGTGTCTTTGTGCACCCAACTGCATTGTTCACGGATATTCGCCATTTCCAGCAAATATTGGTTCAAGCCGGCTGATCTTAGTGCACTCCGGAATGTCCGCTCATGCATGTTCGGGCTGCAGGCAGCAACAACTATTCTGTCGAGCTTATTCTCCTTTATATCCTGGCTGATCATCTCCTGACCCGGGTTGGAGCACATATATCTATATGTCCTGGCAAGTACAACATGTGGAAGGCCGGCAACGAATTTCGCAACAGCTTCCACATCGACAATTTTGGCAATATTTGAGCCGCACATACATATGTAAACGCCGATTCTGCAACTTTTCATGGCTTCTTTTTTACTTGATTGCGATTGAAAAAGAATGAAGAATTTCTTCCTGGCGGGCTAAAGCTTCTCTGCGAATAGCAGCGAAATACATGGCCAGGGGCCGATATACAAGGTGCGCCCATTTGCTGAATGGCATCCTGAACAACCATGGTACGACACACATCAGGTGGATGACATAAGTGACATTAGACCATTCATAAAGGCCGGTACGATGAAAAATATGCTGTAAGATACCCGTCACCACGATCAGGAATAACAAGACCACGAATACCCAGTCTGTGCTATGCGACTTTTTATACTGGACATAGTTCTTCTTAACACGATTCCTGATAAAATAAATTGTACCTGCAATCAGTCCGATACTGGCAAGGTAGCCAAAAATATGCACTTGCCATTGAATTGCAGGACCTGCCTGTAATTGCTCAATAAATACCATCACCAGGATCAGCATAGTGACATAACCCAACATCAGACCAAGATGAATAATCCATGGCATAAAAACCCGGTGCCCGCGTTTAACTTCACACTCCGCATATCGCTTTTGTGTGAAGAAATGCCACGGAAAAAGATATGATTGCTTCAGGTAAAGCCACCAGGGAACAGGAACAGTACCCCCCCTAATCATTGTAAAATACCACATCCGGATTGCGCCAATTATAAGAAAGATCGCCAGGATCAATCCAAGAGAGAGGTCAAACCTGTGAATAAACGAACTGGGTATGAATGCGCCTTCCCCATCATAGATATGAATGTTTCCACTAGAAAATCCGTAGTAAATAAAGAACGCCCCAGTAAGCAATGCAATGGCCAGAAGTGAAATGATTTCAACAGCTTTCGATTTAAAGAATTGACGTGCGATACCGGTAAAATCGTACCGGGAAATCAGCCACCGGCGCAAACTCATCATGGTTTCCCCCGGATCTGCTTCCCTGGGACATTGTTCCGAGCATTGGCCACAGTAATAACAAAGCCATGGTTCAAGGGTAGTCTCAATTTTCCGTTCCAATCCCATCTGAAGCTGACGCATTGATTTTCGGGGGAATTTAAATACTTCATCGGCATGGGTGCATATCGTGGAGCAATCCCCGCACTGGTAACATAATTGAACATCCTCGGCACCAAAACCTTCCAGGTCATCAATAAACCTGGGATTTACTCTTATTGCCATAATTACCTCCTTATATCACATGAATTTGTTTAGCCCTGGCTTCGATTTCGCTGAGGGAAAGACTGCTTAAATGCCCAATTCCTTTCCCGCTGGTGAGGCTTTTGAGAACCCCGGCCGCAACTGCTGAAGCTTGCGCTACGGTATCAGGAATATCTTTAGGTGCCTGGCACATTCCTGCAACATAAATACCACCTTTATCGGTATCAGTAGGACTTCCATTATAATCCAGCTCTGAAAACCACCCATCAGCATCTCTTGATACTCCAAGTATTCTGCTGAGCTCTTCCGTACCTGGTGCAGGTATCAGACCAACAGCCAACACGATCATATCAACCTTAAATTCCACTAACCTGTCATTGAATATATCTTCCCCTCGCACAATCATTTGTCCGTTGTTATAAGCGACGGAAGCTGTATGACCACGAATAATAAATGTTCCCTCCTGTTTGATCCGTTCTGCGAACTCCTCATACCCTTTACCAAAAGCTCTCATATCTATATAAAATTCGTAAACGTTGACATTGGGGATTTTTTCTTTGATTAAATGGGCGAATTTCAGGGAATACATGCAACACACACGGGAACAATAAGGATTATATTTTTTGTTCCTTGATCCTACGCAATGAATGAGTGCAACACTTCTGGGAGGCACGCCATCAGGTGAAAAGACCCACTCCTCCATCTGTGTTTTTTTGTCAATTTGCTTGCTTTTCGTAACGATCCTACCACCTGTCATGCCCGATGCATTGGTAAGACGTTCAAATTCGAGAGATGTCAATACATTCGGATAGACCCCGTATCCATATTGTTCGATCTTGCTTACATCCATTAATTCATAGCCTGTCGCCAGGATAATATTTCCGACTTCAATGTCGAGTGTACTATCCTTTGCGCTAAGGTCAATACATTCTTTTGGGCATTTTTTTACACAGATGCCACATTTTTGACCATCAGAAAGGATATAATTACAGTTAGCGTCATCGACCAGGTAGGCATTAGGAACAGCTTGCGGGAAAGGGATATATATTGCTTTCCGCAGGGATATTCCAGAATCGAATTCACTCTTTACCCTGACAGGGCAAACTTCCGTGCACAAGCCGCAGGCAACACATGAATTAACGTCCACGTAACGGGCACGTTGCCGGATCTTCACCCGGTAGGAACCCGGTTTACCACTGACAGCCAAAACTTTCGAATTCGTAAGGAGACGTATCATTTCATGTTGACCAACAGAAACCATTTTCGGTGTCAGAATACAGGCAGCACAATCCAGAGTGGGAAAGGTTTTGTCGAACATCGCCATATGACCGCCTATGGTTCCGGTCTGCTCGACCAGGTATACCAGCTTATCAGCATTTGCGATTTCAAGTGCCGACTGTATCCCGGCTATACCACCTCCTATCACCAGTGTTGCATGATTAACCGGATTTCCGCCAGGTATTGCTACGAGCGAAAAAGGGACACCGATGACAGCACAAGCTACGATAGCCTTGGCACGATCCATGGCATATTCACCCTTTGAGCCATGTTCCTGGAAAGATGCCAGGCGAATTTCATCCGTATTGCCTCCTGCCATGGCCATTGCTTTAGTAAATACCGGCTTAAAATAGCCTGGCAGATCTCCCGCAATAACGATCCTCTCAAGGTTATTCGCCTTGATCTGGTCATATAGGGTTTTCACCTCGATATGCGGTTTAATGGTCAATATCTGTACCGTTTCGACTTCAGGAAGGTTTGCTGAATATTTGGCAATAGCATCGATTTTCAGAATGCTGCTTTCTTCCATTTGGCAGAAAAAAACTCCTGTTCGCATATTTCCTGTTTTATTTGGTTATTTATTGTATTCCTGACCCAAATGCAGGGTACTAATTTCTTACAACATGCTGCAAAAGTTCACCGTCTTCACCGCGGATATCAAGAACCATCCGCATTTGACCCGGCAAGCTGTGAGTAGCACAGGAGAAACAAGGATCATAGGCTCTGAAAGCCATTTCGATCATATTAAGGATGCCATCGGTCACTTCGACTCCTTTTTTAATCAGACCCTGGGCAGCTTTTTTAATCGACATAGTTATGGCTGCATTATTGTTGGTCGTTCCAACAATGATATTGGCCTTTTTAACAATTCCCTTCTCATCTGTCCAGTAGTGATGGGTCAGCGTACCTCTTTGAGCTTCAACGATACCGACCCCCTCGCCCGAAATTATTCCGAGTGGCGCGCGTAATTCCGTACCGGTGATATCCGGATCTATAGCTAATTCATGACAGCGTTCGGCAGAATAGAGCAGTTCCACAAGCCTGGCCCAGTGCATTACGAGTGTAGAGTGCACTGGTTTTCCTCCAAGAGTGTTATACAAGCGTTCATATTCCTTTTGCGCCCCGGGTGTAGCCATTCCATCGGCGGCATTCAACCTGGATAAGGGCGTAGCGTGGTACACCCCGGAATCCTGCCCGTCTACGAATCCTTTCCAACCGATCTTTTTCAGATAAGGGAATTTGAGATAGCTCCAGGGTTCCACCCGTTCTGCAACATAATCGCGGTACTCAGCAGGGGCATATTTGCATAATTCTTTTCCTTTCGTATCGACGACCCTGACTTTTCCATCATAGAAATTTACTTTGTTGTTTTCATCCACAAGTCCCATTGAGTGGAGCGTAAGGGAATAAGGTCCGTTGAGAATCAGATCGACGTAATCCTTATTTCCAAGAACAATATCATCGAATATTTTAAGTGAGAATTTAGCAAACCCTATGAAACCTTTAGCTTTTTCAATGATGTCATCGCATTCGGGTTCTGAAAGTCCCTTTCTCACACCACCGGGGATATTCATAACCACAAAGGTCTGATGTCCGCCAAGTAATGCCTGGATTTCCTGTGCGAAACGACGTTGTCTGATAACTTCTGTCCCGATTTCCTTTCCTACTTTTCCGATGACGCCCAGAATGTTTCTCTCCGATGCTGGCGCCTGTGGTCCGACAACAAAATCGGGTGCAGCAAGTGCATAAAAATGTGCAATATGGCTATGGATAAAATGCGCCATGTAAAACAGCTCCCTCAGTTTCTTAGCAGTGGGAGGCGGTTCTACACCAAACACGGCATCGACAGCTTTACCCGATGCCATATGATGGCAACCAGGGCAAACACCGCATATTTTTGCAACAATAGCAGGAAGTTCTTCCACCGGCCTTCCTTCACAGAACTTTTCAAATCCCCTTAACTCGGGAACCTGGAAATAAACATTGCTGACTTCTCCTTCCCCGTTCAGGAAGATCTCGATCTTACCATGGCCCTCAAGCCGTGTGATCGGGTCAATCGTGATCCTTTTCATGATACATTTCTCCTTATGATTGAAGCAGGCAGGCTAAAACGATAAAAGGTCCCGGCAGGATCAACGATGCCCTCCACGATCTTTTCAATTTCCTCCGGTTCTTTTGCATCGATAATACTGGCAATTGCCGACATCATTTTGGCTCCGGGGTCCGACGTGCCGGGCGTTGGTCCATAACAACCACGACAGGGGGCATTTCCTTTGATACAACGGTATCCGCATCCCGAGCGGGTTGCAGGCCCCATGCACAAAATCCCCTGCTCCATGAAACAAGTCACACCATCATCCACGATTTCCCAAGGGCGGTAAAATTTTTTAATTCGTTTGTTTTCCGTTTTCTTCCTTATGCACTCATCACACTGGGCTTTTGTCCCTGAACCGATGACTGAACCAATCGGTGGGAGTTCTGCGCCGGTAGCGATGGCCATGAACACTTCGAGCAGCCTTTCTGTTTGTGGCGGACATCCGGGTATAATATAATCCACATGTACAACCTGGGAGAGGGGGCGGACATCATTATAAAATTCCGGCAATTCGAGTATTCCTTCAGCCACTTGATATTCAGCCAGTGGCCTGACTTTATCTGAATTTACAGTGGATTCACTTTCCTGGTAAACCCTCCGGAAAATATCCTCTTTACTTGAAAAATTCGCCATTCCGGGAATGCCTCCAAGATGCGAACAGCTGCCATAAGCAACAAGAATCCTGCTTTTCTGCCTCAGGAGTCTTGCAATACGCAGGTTTTCGCTGTTCCTTACCGCACCGTTGTAAAGTGTAATATCGATATGCTTATCAGGCATATTCTCGACATCTTTATATTTGAAATCCAGGGCTATAGGCCAGAATACCAGGTCGGCAACCGCAATCACATCAAAAAGCTTTTCGTGCACATCCAGCACCGACACGCAGCAACCCCCGCACGCAGATCCCCAATAAACAGCCATTTTAAGTTTTGGTTTTTGTCCTTCCATAATTAAAATTTTTGATTATGTAAAAACCTCCAGTGTTTCCTTTATTTTACAAGGGCCCAATTCCCTGATTGTTTCAGTAAAGCTGTTGGCCAACTCGGCAAATTGCTTCCCTTCGCTGGCACTGATCCACTCAAGTTTCATCCTTTCTGTTTCAATGCCCATTTGCTGAATATATTTCTGAAGAAGGCTGAATCTGCGAAGACATCGGTAATTCCCCTCCTGGTAATGGCAGTCGCCGGGGTGACAGCCGCAAACCAACACTCCGTCAGCTCCTCGTTTAAATGCCCGGAGTATGAAAGTGGGCTCTATGCGGCCTGAGCACATTACCCGGATTGCCCGGACATTAGGTTTATACTCCATCCTTGACGTACCTGCAAGGTCTGCGCCCGTATATGAGCACCAATTGCAAAGAAATGCGACAATTTCGGGTTTGAATTCCATGTTACTATTTCTATATATAAATGATTGTTAAATATATAACAGGTAAATATACATAAGAATTTAAGAAAAATCAAATCAAATATTTTAATATCTATTTTAGGTTGCTAAGAAAATTACCTTCTGAAATGCTGAAACAGTGGAACAGCGAAACAATCCTTCCCTTATTTATAACCTTTTTAAATTTCATTCCGGTCAATTCATATAGCTTATAAACTATTTTACATTTATTTGGATTTCAGCTATTTAATCCTTTAAAGCCTTTCCGCAAAGTTTCGAAAGACCTTTTTAAATTCAAAAAAAATTTTATCTTCGCCTCTTTTAAATCTAAATTGTTAATAAATTAACATTGACTTTTTTTCATATGAAGAAATCCCTTTTCCTCTTCTCGCTGGCTTTCCTTCCGTTATTGATCTTTTCCCAGGATGAATCCATGTTCGGCATCAAGTTTAATGGATTTATTAAGACAGACATCATCTGGGATTCTCGTCAGACCGTAGATATTCGTGAAGGCCACTTTTTGCTTTACCCCAAACCTGAATCACTTGATCCGGATGGTAATGATATCAATGCCAGAGCAAGCTTTAATTTCCTGAGTATCCAGACACGCCTGCGAGGTGATATAAAAGGGCCCGATGCACTTGGGGCTAAGACATCAGGAGCAATAGAAGGGGAATTTTTTGGTATGGCCGACAGCGATATTAACGGTTTCCGCCTGCGGCATGCTTATGTAAAACTGAACTGGAAAACGACTGAGCTGATGGTTGGCCAGTTCTGGCACCCGATGTTTATCACCAGTTGCTATCCTGATGTGGTTTCCTTCAACACCGGCGCGCCTTTCCTCGTATTCTCACGTAACCCGCAGATCCGCCTAACCCAGAATATTAAAGGTTTCAGGGTCATACTGGCCGCATTGTCACAGATCGATTTTAAAAGCACCGGACCTGACGGCCCCAGCACAAAATATATCAGGAATTCAGCCATCCCTTCACTGAGCCTGAATCTTGAATATTCAAAAAAGAATGCCGAACAGGGGAAAGAGTTCCTGATTGGTGTCGCCGGCAATTATAAAAGACTTATCCCGATGATAAAATCCGATAGTGGCTATAAAACCACTGAAGGTATAAATTCCATGTCGGGGATGGTTTATATTAAACTTGGTTTCCCGAAAGTTGTCATCAAAGCTGCGGGTCTTTACGGGCAGAATATGTATGATTATACTATGCTTGGCGGTTATGCTGTAAAAAAATACATCGATCAGGCCAAAGGGATTGTCAGCTATCAAAATATCACAACGATGTCGGTGTGGACCGAGATTATGACCACCGGGAAGAAAATGATGGGTGGTATTTTCCTGGGATATTCCAATAATGCAGGTGCTGGAACTGTTGTTTCCGGACCGTACTATTCAAGGGGAAAAGATGTCAACGGAAAAGGCTTCCCGGATGATGACATCAGTTACCTTTACCGGATTGCACCCCGTTTCATTTATAATGCCGGCAAATTCCGATTAGCCCCTGAAATTGAATATACGGTTGCCGGTTATGGCACCACAAGCGATATGGACGGAAAAGTCTCAGATGTGAAACCTGTCGGCAATTTCCGCTTCCTGCTCGGCGTTTACTATTTCTTTTAACCTTAAATCGCACTCAATAACATTTTAAACATAACTAAATCATTATTTACAAATCTAAATCATAAGCATTATGATGAAAAAAATCTCAAGTTTTGTTGATTATTTTCAGCAATATCATGAAAGTGTGACAGATCCGGAGGGATACTGGGCGAAGATCGCAGAAACTTTCCAGTGGCACAAGAAATGGGACAAAGTCCTGGATTGGAATTTCACCGAACCTAAGATTAATTGGTTCATCAATGGCAAATTGAATATCACAGAGAATATTTTTGAACGCAATCTCCCGGCCCGTAAGGACCAGGTTGCCCTGATCTGGGAACCTAATGACCCGAAGGAACCGGAAATGCGGATCACATACGGTGAACTTTTTGAGAAAGTATGCGTATTTGCCAATGCGCTTAAGAAATTAGGTATCAAGAAAGGCGATCGGATTGCCATTTATTTGCCCATGGTCCCCGAACTGCCGGTCGCCATGCTGGCATGTGCCCGGATTGGCGCAGTCCATAGCATTGTTTTCGCCGGTTTCTCTGCGAATTCCCTTGCCGATCGTATCAATGATTCCAAATGTAACCTGGTTATCACTGCTGACGGCCTTTTCCGCGGATCCAAAAATGTCCACCTGAAATCCATCGTTGATGACGCATTACTGATGTGCACTTCAGTAGAACATGTAATTGTGCTGAACCGCACCGGTGATGCCATTCAGATGAAAGAAGGAAGGGATATCTGGTGGCAGGATTTCATTGCCGGAGTTCCGAAAGAAAATAAAGCCGAGGTGATGGATGCAGAAGACACTCTTTTCATCCTTTACACTTCAGGTTCTACCGGAAAACCAAAAGGCGTTCTCCATACCATAGGAGGTTATATGGTTTTTGCCGAGTTCACCTTTATGAATGTATTCCAGTATAATGAAGGCGATATTTTCTGGTGCACCGCCGACATCGGCTGGGTTACCGGTCATACCTATATTGTTTATGGTCCGCTGCTGGCCGGCGCCACTTCAGTCATGTTCGAAGGAGTTCCGACATACCCGGATCCGGGCCGGTTCTGGGAAGTTGTGGATAAATTGAAAGTCAACCAGTTTTATACTGCCCCCACGGCTATCCGTGCCTTGATGGCACAGGGCGATGAATGGGTGCGTTCCAAAGATCTCAGCTCACTGCGTGTTCTGGGATCCGTGGGTGAACCTATCAATGAGGAAGCCTGGCGCTGGTATCACGACCTGGTTGGCAAAGGAAAATGCCCGATCGTGGATACCTGGTGGCAAACTGAATCAGGAGGCATCCTGATCACTCCGCTCGCCGGCATCACCCCCACCAAACCCTCATTCGCCACGCTGCCATTACCCGGTGTCCAGCCCGTTATCGTTGACAATGAAGGTAATGTGGTTGAAGGAAACAATGTACAGGGCAACCTCTGCATCAAATCCCCCTGGCCTGGGATGATCCGCACCACATACGGCGATCATGAGCGTTGCAGGATAAATTATTTCTCCACTTACCGCGGACTTTATTTCACCGGTGATGGTGCTAAACGCGATGAGGAAGGCTATTACCGCATCCTGGGCCGTGTCGACGATGTGATCAATGTTTCCGGCCACCGGCTTGGGACTGCCGAAGTAGAAGACGCCATCAACCAGCATCCAAAGGTTGTTGAATCGGCTGTTGTTGGCTATCCGCATGAGATCAAGGGATCAGGTATCTATGCTTATGTGACCTGCGATGCACTTTCAGATGACGAAGTCCAGACGATCGATAAGGAGATTGCCGACCTCGTTTCCAAGATCATCGGGCCGATTGCCAGACCTGATAAGATCCAGATCGTAGCCGGTCTGCCCAAAACCCGTTCAGGTAAAATCATGCGCCGTATTCTCCGTAAGATCGGGGAAGGTGATGCCACCAGCCTCGGAGATACATCCACCCTGCTCGACCCGGGTGTCGTGGAAGAAATTATCCGCGGTGCAAAGGTTGAAGTGAAGCGATAATATACGATTTACCGGAAGCACTGCTGGATTTATAGAGCGGTGCTTCCGGGTTTTCAGAAGACAGAAGTCAGAAGACAGAAGACTAAAAAGATCAATTATTTTGGAAGAAGGAACTTACAATAATAAATCCAAATTAGATTCTGATTCATTCATTGTGGAGGAAAATGCAAAATCATTTGTTGAGTTGGCAGTTTGGCAAAAAGCTCATTCATTAGTCCTTGATATCTATTTGTTAACAAAGACCTTCCCAAAAGAAGAGTTGTATGGATTGACAAACCAGTTAAGGAGAGCTGCTGTATCGGTTCCTGCTAATATAGCCGAAGGTTTTGGAAGATTCAGCAAAACTGAAAAAGTAAGATTCTTCAATATTTCTCAAGGTTCATTAAATGAAGTTAAATACTTTCTTATTTTGGCAAATGACTTAAAATATGGTGAAGTAGAAATGCTAAAATCTAAATCGGAAGAAATCAGCAAAATCCTGGATTCATATATCAAAAGGATCAGAGAAGATAAATGAACTATCATCTTCTTCTGTCTTCTGTCTTCTGTCTTCTGTCTTCTGTCTTCTGTCTTCTGTCTTCTTTAAATTAACCCTCAAACCAAAAACCAATGAATAAGAATAAAATAATGAACCGTAACCTGGTGGTGATCGGTGCAATCATGATCCAGTTAGCACTGGGTGCCATCTATGCCTGGTCTGTTTACACAAAATCCTTAAGGGAAGCAGGCTGGTCAAAACAAGAAACCCAAATGGTCTTTTCCGCAGGACTTGCTTTATTTGCAATTGTAATGGTTATCGCCGGCCGCTTTCTGCAACATCCCAAAGTTGGTCCCAGGAAACTGGCTATGGCTAGCGGTTTTGTCCTGAGTGTCGGCTATATCCTGGCAGGAATTTTTGGTGCAGAAAACTTTACAACCACATTTATTTTTGTCGGAATTATTGGTGGGGCAGGCATCGGCCTCGGTTATGTTGTCCCGATCGCAGTCGGAATAAAATGGTTCCCGGATAAGAAAGGCCTGATCACAGGTCTGGCAGTTGCCGGTTTTGGTTTCGGCGCTACATTGTGGATGACATTGGCTGACAAACTTGGCCCTATCGGCGGAGGTGAACTTCTGAAAAACCTTGGTGTTTCCGGTACTTTTATCGCCTTTGGCATCGCATATTTTATTCTTGTTGAAATCGGGAGCTATTGGATGACATTTCCTCCCGATGGCTGGAAACCAGAAGGATGGAACCCACCCCAGGCAGATAAATCAAAATCTGTAGCCGGCTCAGTAACCCTTACCAGTTGGGAAATGTTAAGGACACCTCAATTTTACCTGATCCTGCTGACGTTTGCCTTTGGTGCAAGTGCAGGCTTGATGAGTATCGGACTGATGAAACTCTGGCCGATGGAAGCAATGGAAGCTCATGGTATTCCAAAGGAACAGGCAAGTGCTGCAGCAACCCTTGCAATGGCAGTGTTCTTTGCCCTGTTCAATGGGCTTGGAAGGATCATCTGGGGAATGATCAGCGACAAGATCGGACGCAGACTCTCGATCATCATTATGGCAGCAACTCAAGGTGTATTTGTTTTCCTCTTCCAGTGGATGGCAGGCAATGAATATACCCTGTTTCTTTTTGCAATGCTTATCGGGTTTAACTTCGGTGGAAATTTTGCGCTATTTCCAACCATTACAGCCGATATTTTCGGCACAAAATATGTCGGCATGAATTATGGCTGGGTGTTCCTTGCCTATGCCATTGGCGGTATATTCGGGCCGATAATGGGCGGAAAATTGGGGGATATGGGAAACTTCCCGCTTGCATTCACTATTTGCGGAATTCTTTGTATCGTTTCAGTTTTAACGATATCAATGGTTAAACCGGTTAAAAAAACAACTTAACCATTCTTAACCAAATCATTATGATTACGCCGGGTTTCAGTACTCTAAGCAGGACCGGATCCTGTATGCTGATCCCGGCGTAAATTTGTTTTGAAATTAATTTAACTTTGCAGTCGATTGAAACTATTTTTCTATATATGATTGTATAAAGATTGGCCATTCAATGGCAGGTACCCAATGATGGACCTCTCCCATCATCAATAAAAAATCGTCCATGCCAGTTTCGATATCTGAAGTTAAAACCAAACGGGATCTCACTCAGTTTATTTACCTTCCGTTAAAGTTGCACCGGACCAATCCCAAATGGGTTCCTCCCATTTACATAGACGAATGGAAATTTTTCAACCCCGCTAAAAACAAAGCATTTTCTTATTGTGATACTATCCTGATCCTTGCGAAAAAGGATAACGATGTCGTCGGACGTTTGATGGGGATTATTCACAGGGGTTACAATGAACTGAAAGGTGAGAAGACCGGTCGTTTCGGCTGGTTTGAGAGCATCGATGACCAGGAAGTCGCCCATGCTATGCTGGACTATATCCAGGATTGGGTAACAGCCCGGGGCATGGAAAAATTAATCGGTCCATTCGGTTTTTCAGACAAAGACCCGCAGGGTTGCCTTATCGATGGCTTTGAGCACCGGGCTGTTTTAACAACCATTTATCATCCTCCATTTTATAGAAAGCTGATTGAGAATGAAGGCTTTATAAAAGAAACTGACCTGGTGGAGTACTTGATACCGGTTCCTGAATCAATCCCTGAGTTTTATCAGCGGATTAATGACCGCGCTTTGAATAATCACAAGGTAAGCATTAAGGAATTTAAACGGAAAAAGGAACTTAAACCCTATATAGTTCCGGTCTTAAAATTGATGAATGAGACTTTCAGCGAAATTTTCGGTTCATTTCCTTTGACCGAACAGGAAATGATCTCTCTTGCAAAAGAATACCTGCCGGTACTTGATCCGGAATTCGTTAAAGTCGTTGTAACCGGTCGGGATGAAATTGTCGCCTTCATCATTGGCATGCCTGATGTTGCGGAAGGTTTGCAGAAAGCAAAAGGGAAATTGTTACCGTTTGGGATCTTTCACATTCTCAGGGCAGCAAAAAAGACCGATCAACTTGTCCTGCTCCTCGGAGGGATCCGTTCAGATTTCCAGGGAATTGGTCTTGATGCCCTGATGGGGATCAAAATGCTTGAAACGGCAACCCGAAGGAAATTCAGGGTTATCGACAGCCATCTGGAGCTCGAGACCAATTATAAGGTACGTGCCGAAATGGAAAAAATGGGCGGCAAGGTTGCAAAGGTTTTCAGGATTTATAAGAAGGCGTTAGCGTGAGCCCCCTCCCCATAGTCCCCTCCCCCAATTGGGGGAGGGGATTTAGGGGTAGGGGCCGCTGACCGCTATAAAATTTCCATTACTGTTAATTAATTCACAAAATAAAAGTACCTTTGTGCAGTTCTGTAAATTATAACGAATCGATCATTAAAACTTTATAATATATTTCGAAATGGCAGTTAAGACATTACAAAAAATATTCAGGCCGCAACGCCTTGCAATCATCGGAGTGTCCAATGATCCGAACAGTGTTGGCGGGATTACGCTCAAGAATTTGGTTGGCGGCGGATTCCAGGGTGTTGTATACCCGATTAACCCAAAACACGAAGCCGTGATGGGTATTCCCTGTTACAAAGACGTGAAGAGCCTGCCCAAGGTTCCTGATCTTGCAGTAATATGCACCAATGCCAAAACGGTCCCGGGGATCGTCAGGGAATGTGGTGAATCGGGCATCCTGGGTATCATCATCATGTCGGCGGGTTTCAAAGAGATCGGACCAGAAGGTAAGAAATTAGAGGAGGAAGTAATGGCTGAAGTTTCTAAATTCACCGGGATGAGAGTAATCGGGCCAAATTGTCTGGGCATAATCGTTCCCGGGTATAATATGAATATCAGTTTTGCAGCAGGTACTGCCAAAAAGGGACATGTGGCTTTTATCTCCCAATCTGGTGCGCTTTGTACTTCTGCACTTGACTGGGCCAATGAAGAGAATATCGGCTTTTCTTATTTCGTATCTATCGGCAATACGATGGATGTCGGTTTTGGCGACCTGATCGACTTTTTCGGACAAGATCCCAGTACGCGGTCAATTATTCTGTATGTAGAATCCATATCCAAAGCACGACAGTTTATGACGGCTGCCCGTGCGTTCGCACGCAAAAAGCCGATCATTGTTTACAAGGCAGGCCGTTACCCGGAATCTGCAGCTGCAGCCGCCTCCCATACCGGGGCCATGGCTTCGGAAGATGCCGTTTATGACGCTGTTTTCCAGCGTGCCGGCGTTGCAAGGGTATATGATATCGGAGACATTTTCAATTTTACTGAATTGATGGCACAGAAAAATATCCCCAAAGGAAGAAATTTAGCTATCATCACTAATGCCGGCGGCCCGGGGGTTATGGCTACTGACGCGCTGATCTCCATGGATGGAAAGCTGACCAAACTTTCCGAAGATACGATGAAGAAATTAAATGATTACCTGCCTCCATTCTGGTCGCATGGCAACCCGGTCGATGTTATTGGAGATGCATCTCCTGAAAGATTTTCCACAGCAGCCAGGATTGTCCTTGAAGATCCGGATGTCGATGCTGCTCTTGTCATCCTTACCCCTCAAGCCATGACCAATCCGACGTCCACGGCCATTGAAATCACCAAGCTGACCGATCATACGACCAAACCTATTATGGCAGCCTGGCTGGGCGGGCAGAGTATGAGGGAAGGTATCGATATCTTCAACAAACACGGCATTTCTACCTATGATACGCCTGAAGGAGCCATCCGTGCGTTTATGACGCTGGCTAGCTATTCCAAGAACCTTGATTCATTATTTGAAACTCCGAAAGATTTCCCGGTATCCTTTACGCTTGACCGCGAAAAGGTCCGGAAGGAATTTATTGAACATTATTTTACAAAAGACAAGATTCTTTCAGAAGATGTTTCCAAATCATTGATTGCAGCTTACGGTATACCCACAACCCAGCCTGTTGTTGCAAAATCGGCTATCGAAGCAGCCGACATCGCTAACAAGATCGGTTACCCGGTGGTCATGAAGATACATTCGCCGGATATTACCCATAAATCGGACGTAGGTGGGGTGATTCTTAATATTAAAGACGAAGACGGAGTCTGGAACAATTTTAAAAATATGACCCGGAGCATAAAAGAAAAGATGCCTGATGTGAAGATCGAGGGTGTTACTATCCAACCGATGGTCAACATGAAAGATGCCACTGAAATGATCCTTGGTATTAAAAAAGACCCTGTCTTCGGTACCGTGCTGCTGGTTGGCATGGGTGGTGTGGGTGCAGAGGTATTCAAGGATACAAAGCTGGCTTTTCCGCCTTTGAATGAAAGGCTTACAAGATCAATGATCGAGTCGCTGAAGATCTATCCTTTCCTGAAAGGTTACCGCGGTGCACCGGCAAAAGATATTGAAAAACTGATTGAAGTCATTATCCGGCTTTCGTACCTGGCCGCCGATTATCCTGAGATCGTCGAACTCGATATCAACCCTTTGCTCGTAGCCACAAATGATGTAATCGCCCTGGATGCAAGGATTGTGATCGATCAGGAACTCGTTGGCAAAGATCTGCCGCAGTTCTCACACCTGCTTATCCATCCATACCCGGATAAATATACCAAGCCGGCAAAGCTGGTCGATGGAACGCCCATCCTCCTGCGTCCTATCAAACCGGAAGATGAGCCCTTGTGGTTGGACCTTCTTGGAAGTTGTTCCAAAGAATCGATTTATTCAAGGTTCAGATATAACTTCCATTACGATTCACATGAAATAGCCACCCAGTTCTGCTTCATTGATTATGCCCGTGAAATTGCCATAGTAGCTGAAGTTATAGAAGAAGGAAAAAAGAAACTGATCGGAGTGGGAAGGCTGATTGCAGACCTTGACCATGAAACAGTCGAATATGCCGTATTGATTTCTGATGCCTGGCAGAAGAAGGAATTAGGAACGCTTTTGACGGAATACTGTGTGGAAATTGCCCGCCAATGGCATCTCAAACGAATTGCAGCCGAAACTACCAAAGACAACCAGGCCATGATCACTGTTTTTAAGAAACTGGGATTCAAGGTAGTTTTCAACCAGGATACCGGGGTCAGTGTCTCTTTAGACTTGATTTAACTCCTGCTTCTATCGATCACTTTACAGATATCTCTGAAAATATCATCGATCGAGCCTACTCCGGTGAGAGATTTAAATTTTGCCTGTTGATTATAATATTCTATAAGGGGATGGGTCTGAGAATGATAAACCTTCATCCTGTTACGGATAACATCTTCCGTATCATCCTCACGGCCTTCCAGTTGAGCCCGCTTTAATAATCTTGTCACGACCTCTTCTTCATCAACATCAAGGGAAAGTACCAGAGAAACTGTTTCACCTGTTTCGTTAAGCAGTTTGTCAAGATCTTCTGCCTGCCTGATCGTGCGGGGAAAGCCATCGAAAACAAAACCGCGGAGATTGCCGGCTTGTTGTAAAGCTGACCTTAAAATATCCACCAGCAAGTCATCCGGGACTAATTCTCCCCTTTCAATTATACTTTGAACTTTTAATCCCAGTGCACTCTTGTTCCGGATCTCCCGGCGGAAGATATCCCCGGTGGAGATGTGAACGAGGTTATACTTTTCGGCAATTCGTGACGACTGGGTACCTTTTCCTGATCCCGGAGGACCGAATAAAATCAGATTGAACATAAATTAGTTATTGGTTATTTGTTAATGGTTAGTGGGTGTTGGTAAGAGGTTATTTATAGTTTACTATTAACTACTAACCATTAACCACTAACTAATACGGCAAATATAAGGAACTGCGATGAATGTGAAAAAGCTTTTTACTAATTTTGCGGTAAATTAAAACAATTGCCAGAGGTTATCACCGATACATTAGTTTGTTATCCGGGCCATTCTATCAGCGAGTTCCTTGACCCGGGGCTTTGGGAGCTTTACCACGAGGTTTCAAAGGGTACTTCTTCTCCTCTTCCTTTTCTCGATGCTGCGCCTGCAAATATGATTTTACAGCCCCTGGCATCTTCGGAGTTAAAAAACAACTGGATATTCTGGATCCTGTTGGCTGGATTCGTTATATTGACTATGACCAGGTATTATCATGAGAAAAGGTTAAAACTTTTTGGTTCATCAATTTTCAAACGATCAGCCTCTATTCAGCTGATCAGGGAGAGCCCTGTTTATTCCCACCGGAGTTTTTTCCCTATGCTGCTCATTTATATCATATCTGTCACAATGTTAATCCATCAGTCTGTAGAAATATCCTCACCCGGTTCAACCGAAGGAATAAAGACTTTACTGGTATTCGTGCAGTTCCTGGGTATTTACATAGCCTTCTCTCTCTTAAAAATCTTAGTTATCTGGCTAATCAGCGTGACTTTTAAAAATACGGAAACGGCTAAGGAGTATATACAGAATATCCTGATTTATAACCTTGTTTTGGGTATCCTTCTTTTGCCGCTTTTGCTGCTCATTGTTTACACCTATCACGAGTTATTCCTTTATATAGCAGGGGGATTAGTGCTGATTATGATATTCCTGCGATTCATGAGGGGAGTCGCAATAGGTTTATCTGATCCAAAATTTACATTGTTTCATTTATTTTTGTACCTTTGCACCCTCGAAATTTTGCCCCTTGTTGTTGCAGCAAAATTTCTAAGCAAATATTTTTTCTCCTGAGAGAGAAAAAATGGTTGTCGTTGATGAATGTAGTATTAACAATCTGATACACAAATAAATTGATGAACATTCTAGTATCACAACCGCAGCCGATTGACATAGAGAAATCACCTTATGGCGATCTTACAAAGAAATATAGCGTCGACATCGCTTTTCAGAAGTTTATTAATATCGAAGGAATTCCATCGAAAGAATTCCGCCAGTCGCGGATAAACCTGCTGGATTTCAGTGCTGTAATTTTCACGAGTCGCAATGCTGTTGACCACTATTTCAGAATGGCTAAGGAACTGAGGGCAGATATTCCACAGACAATGAAATATTTCTGCATGAGTGAATCCACAGCCTTCTATTTGCAAAAATATGTCCAATACCGGAAGCGGAAAATCTTCCATGGCAAACAAAGTTTTGATGACCTGATGGAGGTCATCCGCAAGCACAAAGAAGAAAAATACCTTTTGCCCTGTTCCGACATCCAAAAGGCAAGTATTTCTAAAATGCTGGATGATAATTTAATCAATTACACCAAAGGGATTTTTTATAAAACACTGGCCAGCGATTTATCACACATCGATATTAAGAAATATGACATGCTCATATTTTTCAGCCCATCCGGTATTGCGTCCCTTTTCAAAAATTTCCCTGAATTCAAGCAAAACAGCACAGTTATCGGAGCTTTTGGACCAACGACAACCAATGCGGTAAAAGAAGCAGGATTGACTTTAAATATTGAAGCGCCTACTAAAACCGCCCCATCGATGACTATGGCCATTGAGGAGTTTTTACATAAGAATATAAAAAAAACCAAGTAAACTTCTTGAAATCAGTGATGATCTTCAATCGGATGCCACATCCTGCTGAAGCCAATTCCGGAAGCTAATGCCAGGCATGATATGTCCCTCTTCTCCTTCAGGAAAGATGAAATATTAAGAAAAAAAAAACTTATAGACCGGCTTTTCGCTGAAGGATCCACTTTTTTTATTTATCCATTTAAAATTTTTTGGCTTGTTATACCATTGGAAACCCCGGATCCTGCCCAGATTTTAATCAGTGTGGGAAAGCGGACTTTCAAAAATGCAGTAGACAGAAACAGGGTCAAACGACAGATCAGGGAAGTATACCGGGCACACAAGCATAAATTATACGATCACCTTGTTAAAGATCAACAGCATTGTATCCTGGGAATTATTTATACAACGAATATCCATCTTCCAACAGAAGACCTGGAAGTCAAAATAAAAGCAGTTCTGAAGCGTTTATACTCAGAACTAAATAAAAAATTGAACAATTCATCTTCTTCTTTGTCTGAGTAAATAAATATTATACTATGAAATATTTCCGACTGAACTTTATTGCTCTTCTCTTTTTCTGCCTTGTTATCTCATTCCATTCGACCGGTCAGAGTGAGAACAACTTTGAAATCTCAAAGAACCTGGATATCTATGCCACGCTGTTAAAAGAGCTTGATAAAAATTATGCTGACCTGATCAATCCCGGTGAACTTACTGAAACCGCGATAGAAGCCATGCTCGAAACGCTTGACCCTTATACGGTTTACATTCCTGAATCCAACGCGGAAGATTACAAGCTGATGATGACAAATCAGTACGGCGGCATAGGTGCCCTTATTCATAAAAATGGAAGTTATGTAGTTATATCGGAACCTTATGAAGGATTCCCAGCCCAGAAATCAGGCCTTAAAGCTGGCGATAAGATCCTGGAGATCAATGGAAAATCGATGAAAGACAAAACTTCAGACGATGTCAGTGAAATCCTTAAAGGTCAACCTGGTGTTGAACTGGAAATCCTGATCGGTCGTGCCGGTATATCGGACCCATTGATAATGAAAGTAGTACGTGAAGAGATTAAAATACCCAATATTCCTTATTATGGCATGTTAAACGGCGGGATCGGTTATATCAAGCTGACCAATTTTACCCAAAATGCAGGCAATGAAGTTAAAAAGGCCTTAACCGAATTAAAAAGCAATAATGAACTCAAAGGCATCATACTGGATCTCAGGGGGAATGGCGGCGGATTGTTGAATGAGGCAGTGAATATCTGCAACCTCTTTGTAGATCAGAACCAGCTCATTGTCAGCACCAAAGGTAAGATATCCTCCAAGAACCAGGATCATTTTACCCGCTTTGCCTCGGTGGACAAGGATATGCCATTATCCATCCTGGTTGACAGGGGCAGTGCCTCCGCATCTGAGATCGTTGCAGGCGCTATACAGGACTTCGACCGAGGCGTAATCATAGGGCAGCGGACCTATGGAAAAGGCCTTGTACAGAATGTGATCCCCCTGACATATAATTCACAGGTTAAAATCACTGTCGCAAAGTATTATATTCCGAGTGGCCGTTGTATCCAGGCCATTGATTATTTTCATAAGGATAAAAACGGCTTGTCTGAAAAGGTCCCGGATTCGCTGATCTCTGAATTCAAAACGAAAAATGGCCGGTCTGTTTATGATGGCGGGGGTATTGAACCTGATGTCAATATGGATGCTATGAAATTGAGCAAGATTTCTCAAACGCTGATCACAAAGTACTTTCTCTTCGACTTTGCGAACCAGTTCGCCTTAGAGCACAGCAGCATAGCATCGCCGGATGAATTTGTCGTAAGTGATGAGATCTTTAACAAACTGATCGGTTTTTTGAAAGATAAGAATTATGATTACCAGACCGCCAGCGAAGAAGCCCTTGAGAAATTAAAGACTAACGCTACTAAAGAAAACTACTTTGATGCGATAGAACAAGACTATAATGCATTAAAATCCAAGATTCTCCACGATAAAAGCGAAGACCTGATCACCTATAAGGATGAAATAAAACTTATTCTAAAGGATGAGATCGTAGCCCGCTATTATTATCAAAAAGGACGCATTATCGCGTCGCTGAGTGATGACCCGGAAATTGCCAAAGCAATTGAGGTACTGCAGGGAACGGCAACTTACCTGGCTATCCTGGATGGAAGCATTAAGCCTGAAAGACAGAAGAAAGAAGCAGAGGAATAAGAATGGATATAAAACAGATCAGCGTCCGCGTCGAAGAATTTACTTCTTTAAAGGAATTGAATAATTCAGACCGGGAATTGCTCGAACAAGCCACACAAGCGTCGGAAACATCCTATTCCCCCTACTCTGCTTTCCGGGTTGGATCTGCTGTTCGCTTGACAAATGGCATTGTGATCAGCGGTAATAACCAGGAAAATGCGGCTTATCCATCAGGGATTTGTGCGGAACGCGTAGCTTTGTTTTATGCCCAGGCTCAATTCCCGGATGTTTCGGTAGATGCAATTGCTATTTTCGCCAGGTCCAATGAGTTTAAACTTGATAAGCCCGTCACTCCCTGTGGAGCCTGCCGCCAGGTCATGGCAGAATATGAGAACCGGCATGGCCGGAAAATGCGGGTCATCATGGGCAATGAAGATGGGCAGATCCAAATCCTTGAGGGCATGGAAAATCTTCTTCCACTTATGTTTATGCTGGAGAAACTGAAGAAAAGATAGTTCAAAGTTCAAAATTTTAATATCTAATTTCTAATATCTAATATCTAATATCTAATTTCTAATTTCTAATTTCTAATGGAATTGATTTCCACCAAGATATGTAAAACCAGCGACATCGGGATCAACAATAACCTGTTTGGCGGTACTATGTTATCCTGGCTTGATGAAGCAGGCGGGGCGATGGCAAGTTCTGTTTGCTGTACCCCGCAGGTGATTACCCTCAAAATTGATGAAGTGCTGTTTAAGAAGCCTGTCAAGGTCAATGAGCACATCAGGATTTACGGGAAAGTTGAAAGGGTTGGCCACACTTCTATTGCACTATACATCGAAGCCAGGCGGTTCAACTTTACAAACCATGAAGAAGAAACAGTCTGTTCAACGAAAGTCATTTATGTCAGGATTGATCCAATGGGTAAACCGGTTGAGATTGACCGTGAAATCAGGGATAAATATAACCAGTAATAAATCAAGATGAAAAAAAGTATACTGCTAGTATTGGGTGTGTTTTTTTTAGGTTCCGCTATGAAATCTGATAAGCAGGCTTATCAGTTTTTTGACCTGAAGGGTAAAAATGCCGATTATAAAGAAGTCTTAAAGGATGCAATAGGATCAGATATTGTCTTTTTCGGCGAACTGCATGACTCGCCCATTTGTCATTGGCTTGAGTTAGAATTAACGAAAGACCTGTTTGCTGAAAAGAAAGACGACCTGGTTATCGGTGCCGAAATGTTTGAATCCGATAACCAGCTTCTCCTGGATGAATATCTTTCAGGTAAAATTAAAGAGCGGAATTTTGAAGATGAGGCTAAGCTCTGGAAGAATTACAAAACCGATTATAAGCCCCTGGTTAAATTTGCACTGGTAAACAAAATCCCTTTTGTAGCTACCAACATACCCCGGCGCTATGCTTCCTTAGTCAATAAAAATGGTCTTACAGCCCTTGACAGTTTGACAGGCGAAGCTAAAGCCCTTCTGCCCCCTTTACCTATCGCTTATGATCCCGAATTAAAAGGATATAAGGAACTGGTTGCGATGATGAAAGAAGCCGGCGGGCACGACACATTAAATATTGCCAAAGCCCAGGCGGTCAAAGATGCGACAATGGCTTATTTCATCCTTCAGAACCGGAAGGAAGGGAAGGTCTTCATCCATTACAACGGCGCTTATCACAGTAATAATTTCGAAGGGATTGTCTGGTATATCCGGCAGGAGAAACCAGATTTGCGGATATTGACCATAGCTTCGGTTGAACAGGATAGTCTCGATACGCTGGCGGAGGAAAATTCCAAACTTGCAGATTATACCCTTTGCATTCCATCATCGATGTGTAAAACTTATTAACCGGTCATGCTTTCCAAAAACCAGGTAAAATACCTTCAATCACTCCGGCTGGGAAAATTCCGTCAACTGAACCGGGCGTTCATCGCAGAAGGGGTTAAACTGGTCGATGACCTGCTGAATAGCCACTTTCGTATTCGCATTATTTATGGCACACCAACCTGGATTGAATCGCATCAGCGAATAATTGCCAGCCAGGAATTCGTTATCCAGGAGGTGACGGAAGAAGAGCTGAAAAAAATCAGTAACCTGGTGACTCCAAATGAGGTACTTGCGGTGGTAGGATATCCTGATTCAGCCATTCCATCACCGGAAACTTTTGGAAATATAATTCTGCTGCTCGACCGCATTCAGGATCCGGGGAACCTTGGCACGATCATTCGCACAGCCGACTGGTTCGGTATCGGACATGTCTTTTGTTCTCCTGATACAGTAGATGTCTATAACCCCAAGGTTATCCAGGCCACGATGGGCTCGTTCTGCCGGGTAAGCTTACACTATACCGATCTTAAGCAACTCTTGATCAGCCTTAGTGATACCTGGCGTATATATGGCACCATTTCTGATGGTGAGAGTATTTATAATACTGAACCGGAATTTCCGGCTGCTATAATCATCGGAAACGAATCAAAGGGGATATCGGAAGAATATTTCCCTCTTTTAACGCACCGGGTGGGGATACCATCCAGGTCAAAGGGCGCCGAATCGCTGAATGCCGCAGTGGCCGCAGGCATCATTTGCTCGGAATTCAGCAGGAGGCTTGGTTAAATTAAAAATTAAAACTTATCAGAATGTTACTTAAAATCCTCATAATTTCGATCGTTCTTATTGGCCTTGCTTTCGCGGGTTTCGCTATAAAAATTCTACTGACTAAAAACGGTGAATTCAAAAAAAGCTGTTCCAGCATTGATCCCACAACCGGGGAGCGTTATGGATGCTCCTGCGGTATTGGCGATGGTGGGGAAGCGTGTGAGAACAGTAGGCAGTAGGTAGTAAGCATTCAGCAGTCAGAAACTTGAAATTTGAAATTTGAAATCTGGAATTTGAAATCTGGAATTTGAAACTATTCCGGCTCAATAATTTCCTCAAACCCTTTTGTAGCATAGGTCTTGTAGGTGCCGACTTCGCCGGAAACGATAAAAAAAGCTTCCATAGCCGGTTCGTTTTCAACAAAATCCCTGGCTTTTTCAAATCCCATGACCATGAAAGCTGTTGCATAGCCGTCGGCTGTGGCGCAATCTCCCGCAAGGACTGAGACGCTTAGCAGCGAATGACGGACGGGATAGCCGGTATGGGGATCGATCGTATGGGAATAACGGATGCCATTTTCTTCATAGTACTTGCGGTAATTCCCGGAAGTAGCAAGTGCCTTTTCAGTCAGCTTTACTTTAGTATTGATTGTACGCTCTGATAAACTGTCTGTAGCAGGGTTTTCGATACCGACCAGCCAGGGTTGCCCGTCGGTCTTTGCTCCTTTCCCCAGGACTTCTCCCCCTATATCGATCAGATAATTTTTTATTCCTTGTGAAACCAGGTAATTCCCGAGCACATCGACCGCATAGCCCTGAGCGATGGCATTAAAATCAAACCGGATACCGGCTGGTTTTAGTATCCTGTTCTGATTATCCAGGCTGACTTTTCTGAACCCAATATATTGCAGCAAGCTATCGACTTTAGCCTGGTCCATCTTCATTTTTCCTTTAAAACCAAAACCCCAGGCATTGACCAGCGGCCCGACGGTACAATCGAAAGCCCCCCCGGTTTTAGCGGCTATTTCCTGGGAGCGTTTGAAAATATCTATAAACCAATTATCAGGCTGAACAAGCGAATCCCCGTTGTTAATCCTTGAAATAATGGATTCGGGCACCCACATCGAAACCGAGAGATCGAAGGCTTTGAGGATGGAATCTATCTGGGGTTGGAAATTTCTTCCTTCTGTATCAAAATAGGTCACGGCATAATAGGTGCCCTGGGTCTGCCCCTGGAACATGACTTTCTTTTGCTCAGAAGTACAGGATAACAGGGAAAATACTGACAGGACAGCAACCCCGTATAGACATGCCTTCATGTGGAAGTTTTAAAAGCGATAGCTGATATTTATGGAGAAGTCTCCATCTGGCCTCACAGTATCATAATCGTAACTTGCTCCCGGAAAATATCTTATTCCGATACTGCCAATCATAGAGAAACTGAAGTTCTTGATCGGCGTGAATATGATGCCATTGTTGACGAAAAATTTCGTGTACAGTCCTTCATTTTTGACTTCTTCATCATATAAATAATTTCCAGATTCATCCCAATAAGTAACCCAACTACTTTCCCAGCCATAACCTATACGAACCTGCGGACCAACAAAATATCTCCATTTACCCTGACCGGTTGGGTAGAAATTTAGACCTAAGCCGGAAAAGAAGATATTATTAAAATTAAAATTGCTGCTTTCATCATATCTATCGAAACAAACTGATAAAGGGATTTTAAAGCCCACTATACCGTTAGATAGTAACCGTTCATAAGAAACAGTAAAATCCATAAAAACTAAGTCAAACAGATCATGAGAGAGAATATTCTTGGCAAAGTCTTTTCTGAGATCAATCTTATCAGGCTTTTCAACATTTTCGGTTTTGCTTATCGTTTCATACTCTCCATTCTCATAGGTGATCAACAAGATATCATTCTTATCGAGAGAATAAACCGGGCCGGCCAGGTTACTAAACTTTTTATACTGGATTTCCTTTTCGCCTATAAGGATGATCTTAGCTTCTTCTTTGGAACCATCTTTTTTGTAGATGATATCCTGGGCGCCGGCGAGAAAGCTGAAGCAAAAGAGAAAGAGGAAAGATAGAATTACGACTTTTTTCATAATTGAATTGTTTTGGTTTGGTTAAAAGCATGCAAAGATAATGCCGGGAAAGTGAGGTTTATTGTTTGGTGAGTAAAATAATCTTAGGATAGAAGAATTGTTAGTTTATTCAGGTTTTCAGTTCAATCCCTTCGGGGTTTTACATTTAAATTCCAAAATCGTCAAACGCGATCATATCCTGGGGCACGCCGTAATCATCGAGCATCTTCAGCACGGCCTGGTTCATCATCGGAGGTCCGCAGATATAATACTCGATCTCTTCCGGTTCCGGGTGTTGTTTTAAATAATTGTCGATGATCACCTGGTGGATGAATCCGGTGTATCCGTTCCAGTTATCTTCCTTTTTAGGTTCTGAAAGGGCGATATTGAATTTGAAATTCGGGGAATTCTTTTCTATCTCCTGGAATTCATCTACATAAAAGAGCTCCCTCAATGACCTTCCACCATACCAGAAAGTAGCTTTACGGTCTGTCCTTTTCGTTCTGAACTGGTCAAAAATGTGCGACCGCATGGGGGCCATGCCGGCTCCGCCACCAATGAACATCATTTCTCTATTGGTATTCTTGATGAAGAATTCTCCATAAGGGCCTGAGATCATCACCTTATCGCCCGCTCTACGGGAGAAGATGAAAGACGAACAAATTCCAGGATTGACCTTCATAAAACCACCGGATTTTCGATCGAAAGGAGGAGTTGCTATACGGACATTGAGCATAATAATATTTCCCTCCGCCGGTTGGTTGGCCATGGAATAAGCCCTGAATATCGGCTCGGTGTTCTTCATTTTGAGGTCCCACATCTTAAACTTATCCCACTCATCACGGTATTCATCCTCCACATGGATATCTTTACCGTAATCCACTTCACAAGGTGGCACATCAACCTGGATATATCCGCCTGATTTGAAATCGAGATGTTCTCCTTCAGGAAGCTTTACAACAAATTCTTTTATGAAAGTGGCGACATTTCTGTTTGATACCACTTCGCATTCCCATTTTTTGATCCCGAAAATATGTGGATCCACCTGAATTTTAAGGTTTTCCCTGACTTTAACCTGGCATCCAAGGCGCCAGTGGTTTTGCTGCTCTTTGCGAGTGAAGTAACCTGTTTCGGTAGGTAGAATGCTACCCCCTCCTTCTAAGACCTGGCATTTGCACATGGCACAGGTACCACCTCCACCGCAGGCTGAGGGAAGGAAAATCCAGCTGTTGGATAAAGTAGAGAGTAAGGATGAACCTGGTGAAACTTCCAGTTCTTTATCATCATTAATTGTAATCTTCACTAAGCCCTGGGGCATTAGTTTCATGCGTGCATAAATCAGGATGCCGACCAGCAGGAGAATGATGACCAGGAAGACGACAATGCTCACGGCAATTACTATTCCAATACTCATAGTCAATTTCTTGAGGATGGGTTTAACATTACAGTTTAATACCTAAAAATGACATAAAAGCCAGTGCCATCAGGCCGGTCAGGATAAACGAAATTCCGAGTCCCCTGAGAGGTGCAGGGATATTAGAATACCGGATTTTTTCCTTGATGGCAGCTATGCCGATGATTGCTATTGCCCAACCCACACCTGAGCCGACCCCGAATACCGTGGCATGTCCCAGCGTAGGGTATTCCCTTTCCTGCATGAACAGGGAACCACCGAGGATGGCACAGTTCACCGCAATCAGTGGCAGAAATATCCCAAGTGAATTGTACAGCGCGGGTGAAAATTTCTCAATGATCATCTCCACCAGTTGGACCATCGAGGCGATAGTGGCGATAAACATCATGAAGCTTAGAAAATTGAGGTCCATATCTGCAAAAGAGGGGGATAACCAGCTCAGGGCACCCGGAGAAAGAAGGTAATTCTGGATGATATAATTCACCGGAACAGTAATAGTCTGAACAAATATTACCGCAATCCCAAGCCCGACAGAGGTTTTGACAGTCTTCGACACGGCCAGGTAAGAGCACATGCCCAGGAAGAAGGCAAAAACCATGTTGTCGACAAAAATGGACTTAACGAACAGATTGATATATTCTTGCATGTTATTTCGGTTTTAGGATGATGAAATCAGCTTTTATCAATTAGTTCAGGTGTTCTGGAACGTTGTATCCAAATGATTAGCCCCACCAGTATTAAAGCCATCGGGGGAAGGATGATCAGGCCGTTATTTTTATAACCCATTTCATAAAAAGCCTGCGGCATTACCGGGTAACCCCAGAGTGTGCCGGATCCAAATAGTTCCCTGACAAATCCGAGGGCCAGGAGTATCCAGCTATAGCCCAATCCATTACCAATACCATCAAGAAACGACTGCCAGGGTTTGTTTGCCATGGCAAAGGCTTCCAGGCGGCCCATCAGGATACAATTGGTAATGATCAATCCTACGAATACCGACAACTGCCTGCTGACATCATAGACATAGGCTTTCAGAAACTGGTCAACCAGGATTACCAGGGTAGCCACTATAGTCAACTGTACGATGATCCTGATCCTTGGAGGTATTCCGTTCCGGATCATGGATATGATTAGATTGGAAAAGGCAGTGACCACAACCAAAGATATAGCCATTACAAAAGCGGGCTTAAGTTTGGCTGTGACAGCCAGGGCGGAGCATATCCCTAAAACCTGGACGGTAATGGGATTATCTATATTAAGCGGATTGGTGATCAGCTTTCTGTTCTTTGCAGAAAAAAGGGATTCTTTTTCCTTGGCTTCCATGCTTATTTAATATTTTGTTTCTTAATAAATTCAAGATAATTAGTCAGGTTGCTTTGCAGCATTGCCGAAACCCCATTGCTGGTTATGGTCCCACCAGATATGGCATCGACCCCATGGACCAGTTGTTCGGGAGTAAGTATTTTTGATGCGCCTTTCATGACTTTGATGGATGTGAATTTTCCATTCTCGTCAAAAATTTTCTTTCCGATAAACTGAACTTCAAATTCAGTATTTTGGATCTCGGCGCCTAAACCGGGGGTTTCTTTATCATGTCCGAACATGGAACCGGCGACAGTGTTAAAGTCCCCCTCCAGAGCCAGGTTACCATAAACCGGCCCCCAAAGGCCCCTTCCGAGTAGAGGAAAGATATACAACTTTTTCCCGTCGATATCTGCGATATAAAGGGGCAGCTCAAATTCATTCCCTTTTGACTGTTTATAGAGTTCCTCTTTCAGGTTGATCTCAAAAGGCCTCACATCTCCCTTTTCGAGCTTTTGATTCTTGTATATGCCAATCAAATCGCCCTGTGGTGAGAGTGCATCCTCTTCGACAATATATTTATCAAAAAGTTCAATTGCATTCTCCGCACTGGCTTCGATATTGGCAGCGGCAAGTATACTTCTCATCCTGGCTACGGCAACATTTTTATCCTGTGCCGGTTTAAGAAGCATAGCCACGGAAGACAGGACGGCAGCAACCAGGATCACCATGATGGCGGCGTATCGGAACACATATGAGTTACTGTACATATATTTTAATTTTATTCCGGTTCGACATTAAATCAGGCTTTTGCAGGTTTAATTCTTTTCAATCGCTTACTGATATTGGCTTCCACGACATAGTAATCGATAAGCGGCGCGAAGACGTTCATCAGCAGGATGGCGAGCATGACTCCTTCAGGGTAGGCAGGATTGAATACACGGATCAGGATCACCAAAATCCCGATAAGGAATCCATAAATCCATTTGCCACGGTTGGTCTGGGCTGCGCTGACCGGGTCTGTGGCCATGAAGACTACGCCAAAAGCAAACCCGCCCATGATCAGGTGATAATAAGCAGGTATTGCCGTGTAATCGTTAAAAGACACCAGGTTAAGGAAATAACTGAAACCGAGTGCTCCTACAACGGCAGAAAGCATGATTTTCCAGCTTCCAATGCCGGTTGCAATAAGGATTACAGCACCAATCAGGATTGCCACCGTGGAGGTTTCACCAATGGAGCCAGGGATAAAACCAAGGAACATGTCGATTGGAGCTGGTATCTTATCAAATTCTCCGACCAGCGCGTGGCCTAGCGGGGTTGCACCCGAAAAGGCGTCGGCTTTTTCGGCGATCCATACTTTATCGCCTGTCATGTCCTGCGGATAGGCGAAAAACAGGAATGCCCTGGCTGTCAGGGCAGGGTTCATAATATTCATTCCCGTTCCACCGAAGACTTCTTTTCCGAAAATAACGGCAAAAGCCACTGCCAGCGCTAACATCCAAAGCGGAATATCCGGAGGCATCACCAGCGGTATGAGCATCCCGGTAACCAGGAAGCCTTCATTGACTTCGTGACCCTTTACCTGGGCAAAGGTAAACTCGATGCCTAAACCTACCACATATGACACTACAATTATCGGTAACACTTTTAGGAAGCCGTACCCGAACATCTGCCAGAATCCGGTAGTTTCACCAGGCGACAGGAAGTGCTGGAAGCCAATATTGTATATCCCGAAAAGCAATGACGGGATCAGGGCAATGATTACTACGGTCATTGTCCTTTTCAAATCAATGGCATCCCGGATATGACTGCCGGTATGGGTGACTTTATTGGGAATAAAAAGGAAAGATTCAAAGGCTTCAAAAGTCGCATGAAGCTTTTCAAATTTTCCCCCTTTTTCAAATTGGGGTTTTACCCGGTCCAGGAAATTTCTGAGTGATTTCATCAGAGCCCTATCTTTAAATTTTTAATTCCAAATTCCAAATTCCAAATTCTGACTGCTGTCTTCTGTCTTCTGACTTCTGTCTTCTGACTTCTTTATCCCTAACTCATTTCCTTGCGCATCAGGTCAAGTCCTTTACGCACGATAGCCTGTATTTCCGTTTTCGACGTGTCAATAAACTCGCAGAGGGCAAAGTCTTCTTCATCGACCTCATATATACCAAGCTTTTCCATCAGGTCAATATCTTCAATCAATATGGCTTTGATAAGCTGCAGTGGATATATATCCCATCCGAAAACCTTTTCGAAGTAGCCGGTCATCACGTAAGCCCTTTCCCCGCCGTTATAATTTGTATCGAGCCTGAATTTCTTTCCTGGCTTTAGCCAGGAGAAATAGGATCGCGAATAGCTGAATTTCTTTAATCCAGGCAGGGCCCAGCCTAAAAACTCGAAATGGTCGCCTTCGGGAATAACCGAAACCTGTGAATCATAAAAGCCAATATATCCGATCTTTTCGATTCTTTGCCCGGTAAGAGGATTACCGCTGATATAGCGGACATCATCGCTGATCAGGTTATCTTTTATCATATCGGATATTGAAGACCCTATTTTGGTCTTAAAATAATGGGGCCGCTTCACTTCCGAACCGGTCAGGGCCACCATGTGAGTGGCATCTACTTTCCCGTTAAGGAACAGGCGGCCGATATGGAGCACTTCCTGCGGGCGAAGGTACCAAACCGCATCTCCTTTATTGATGGGGTCGAGGAATGCGATTTGGGTGCCTGCATTGCCGGCAGGGTGCCTTCCCGAGAATTTATTGAGCTGAACACCTTTACAGTTTATGAAAACCTTGGATGGTTGGGCGTCTGCACTAACATTCAGGTGAACCGCACCTTCCGTCAATTTTGTAAGTGCATCAATACCAACCTGGAAAGCATCTCCATAGCCATGGACAATGAGGTCGTAATCGGGTGCCAGCGGGGCCGTGTCGAAAGTGGAAATAAAGATTGCTTTGGGCTTGACTGCAGGGTCAGCAATGACAGAATAAGGGCGCTGGCGTATCATGGGCCAGATGCCGCTGATGAGCATTTTTTCGATAATCTCTTCCCGTGTAAGCTTGTTGGGGTCGCCTTTGCCGAAATCAACTGCCGTGTCTTTCCCGTCAGATTCAATAACAATCTCAAGCAGGATGCGCTTCTCCCCACGCCTCAGCTCTTTCACCTTACCACTGATGGGTGAGGTAAAATGGATCTGTTCCTTGTATTTATCGAAAAAAAGCGGGGAGCCTGCTTTTACCGCATCACCCTCCTGGATGAGCAGTTTTGGAAATACACCAACAAAATCTGTAGGTTTGATGGCACAGTATTTCGGGTTTATTTCAGTGACGGTCTTTTCGGCTTCACCATCCAGGTTGATCGTAAGCCCTTTCCTGATCTTGATTTTGATCTCTTCAGACATATCAAAAAACATCAATATTTTCGGGTGTGCAATTTTACGAATTATTTGTGAAGGAAAACAGCAAAATATAAGTACTAAAAATAAAATTTATTTGGTTTTACTGGTGACAGTAAAAGATTAAGAAGATCACAAAGGACATTTCGCGAACTTTCCGAAAAATCTTTGCGATCTTTGCGTTAAAATTTTATTTCAAAAGCCAAAATGCAAAAAAGTATTTTAACAACTTTCTCTATAATCATTCTCTGCCTGTCACTGGTTTTTCCGTTCCAGGCCCAGGATGACCCTTATTACAAATCCGGATTCATTCACAACGACAATGCCGTTTACCAGGATAATATACAGACGGTGATTTTGTACAAAGCAGGGTTCGAACTCTCTCCGCCCATTATCCAGCTTAATACCGGTGAAAAACTAGTCTTTGCTTTTGATGACCTTGATGGCGGTTATAAACAATACAAGTACACACTTATACATTGCGACGCATTCTGGAATACCTCCCAGCTCCAGCAGATGGAATACCTGGACGGATTTACGGAAGATTACATTCAAAATTACAAATCCTCCTTCAATACTACTGTTCCATATGTGAATTATGTCCTTGAATTTCCGACTGATTACCTGAAGATCAGAAAGTCGGGGAATTATATCCTTAAGATTTATCTCGACACGGATAAAGATGAGAATGTGGTGATTACCAGGCGGTTCATGGTATATGACCCGAAAGTCACCGTACAGGGAAAGGTAGGTAATTCGGTTGATTTGTACCTCCGCGATACCCATCAGCAGGTGAACTTCAAAATTATCACTGATAATTATTATCTCACAGATGCTTACAGCAACCTTCATGTTTTAGTCATGCAGAATGGCCGCTGGGACAACATGATACGGAACATCCAACCCAGGATGATCACCGGGAATGAATATGATTTCAGCCTGTTGGAACAGCTTGCATTCCCGGCAGGGAATGAGTTTCGTTATTTCGATATGAAAACACTGAAGTACAACACTGACAGGATGCAGTCGATTCAATATACTGAAGAAGGTTTCCAGGTTTACCTGACGACAGATATACCAAGAGCAAACGGCAATTATTATTCAGAGGAGGATATCAATGGCCGGAAGCTGATCTCAGCGAACGACACCCGGGATTCATATACCGAAGGTGATTACGCCTGGGTTCATTTTATGCTCCAGTATAAGGCGCCTTCAGCCGAGGGCAACCTTTATGTTTTCGGGGCTTTGTCCGACTGGCAATTCAATCCTGCCAACCTGATGAGTTATAATTTCGACCAAAAAGCTTACGAGGCTAAAATTTTCCTGAAACAGGGCTATTACAACTATGTCTATGCTTTCCTGGAGAACAGGTCGAATGTCGGTGATGTCACTTTTATCGAAGGCAGCTTCTGGCAGACTGAAAATGAATACACCATCTATGTGTATCACCGGCAGCAGGGGGATTCGTATGATCAGCTGATTGCGGTGGGGTTTTTGAATAGCAGGGAGTAGGCAGTTGGCAGTCGGCAGTTGGACAGTTAGAATGGAAATGACAACAAATAACTACTTAATAACCACCTAATAACCAATAACCAATAACCAACCTGCCTCACTCATACCTGAGCGACTCGATCGGATCGAGCTTTGCTGCTTTGTTGGCGGGGATGATGCCGGAAATCAATGCAACGATAAAACAAAGGGTCACGCCGAGGAGGATCCAGGGCCAGGGGATGATAAATCTGGTTTTCAGGATCATGGAAAGGACGTTTCCTATAATGATCCCTAAAGTGATACCGAGAAATCCACCGATCTGTGCAATAACTACTGACTCTACCAGGAACTGGTTGCGGATGGCTTGTTTGGTGGCTCCCATCGCCTTGCGGATGCCGATTTCAAGTGTCCTTTCGGTTACAGAGACCAACATGATGTTCATCAGGCCGATAGCAGCTCCCAGCAAAGTGATCAGACCGATAAAAGTAGCCGCCAGCGCAACATACTTGATATTATCAGTCAGCATTTTTGCGATAGTGTCACTTTTAGTGATCTCGAATGTCTGCTCCTCTCCTACCCGGTCTTCACGGATGATCCGGAAAAGGCCGGTGGCTTCACCGATACACTGGTCTATCTTCAGCGGATCCTGGGTAGACACATCAATGCCAAAGGACCGGTCGGGACGGGGAAAGTACTGCCTCACATTGCTCAGCGGAAGCATGCACCTGTTATCGCCTGAGAAACCAATGCTCGATCCTTTCTCTTTCAGCACCCCGATCACCTGGTATTTGCCCGGTCCGACAGATATTAACGCACCGATGGGATCTTCGTTTTCTTTAAATATCAGTTTTTCGATCTGGCTGCCAATGATCACCACATGTGCCCCATAGTAAACCTCGTTTTCATTGAAATTTCTTCCTTTCCCGATTTCCTGCCCGGCGGTGACCAGGTAGTTCTCATCGGTGCCCATGACGGCTACATTGGGATTGGTCTTTTCTGACCGGTACTTTAAGGTTGCTGTGTGCGTGGCAAAAGTAGATACTGAAACAAAAGCGGGAAAATCGAATTCTTCTTTGAACCTGAGAGCCTGATCATAAGTGATCCGCTCGTACATCTTGGGATCATTGCTCCGGCCACCCATCTGCACCATCATTTCGCGGTTGCGTATCGAAAATGTATTTGCCCCCATCATCGTAAAATTCTCATTCAGGAAAAACTTAATGGAGTCAATCGCCGTAAGAATGCCTACCAGCGCCATAATACCGAAGGCGATGATCATGACGGTCAGGATAGTCCGCAGCAAGTGGCTGCGGATCGATTCTATCGAAATGCGGATATTTTCCTTGAGATGGAGATTCATATTATCAAAGGTAATAAGATTTAACAAATGCCAAATCGATATTAGTTAATGGTTATTGGTTATTAGGTTCCAAATTTCAAATTTCAAATTTCAAATTTCACGTCTCATAGTTGTTTAAGCTTTTTGTAAAGCCTTGCAGCAACATTAAGCACAAAAGGCAACCTGTTGATCACAACCCGCTGGTAAATGCATTCTTTGGAGCCAAAGCTTTTATAAAACCTGGCCAGGCTGGGGTCGTTGGAGCCGTCGAAGTCGAAGGTCAGGTGGCGGCCGGCATGTTCACGGATGAATGAATCGATCAGGAATGGCATGGCGCCAGCCTGGCGCCCGTCTTCACTCAGACCGGAAAAAAGGAAGATGGCTTTGTTGTTGCTCAGGATGAAAAAAGCGCCGGCGCAAAGCTGGTTATGCTGATCGTAAACACCCTCGATGTTCGCGATCCCTTTATACATGCAGGTATAGGCGATCCGTTTCAATTTCAGGTAATCCTTATCACCAAGATGAGTAATGTCCTTGCCGCGGTTTTTCCTGAATAGGTCGATAATATCATCCGGTTTGATATTTTTTGAGATGGTCAGCTCCGCTTTTTCCGGCTTTTTTAAATTTCTGACTAAATTTTCTGAATAGCCTTCGCGGATCTTTTCATAGCTATGGATCAGGTCGAGTTCATGGTTAAGCTGCGGGATCATCTTAATGGATAGTTCTTCGGTTTTATTCAGCGTATTCAGGTTGATCTCCACTTGCATGAATTTTGAGGGAATAGCTTGAATAAAAGCGCACAGTGCCTCCGCGTCGAGCTTTGTTGTGGAATAAAGGCCAAGCTGTTGGGTAAAGAAAGGTTGATAAATGTAAGATATTCCGAATTTCCTGCAGTGAACAAGCGGAAAGACCCGTTCATAGTCGTTTTCCACCAACGCATCCCACTCCCCGGCCACGATATCGAGAAACCAGGAATATCCATACAGGTTTCCGTTAAAGGAATGGTTGATGCAACTATTCCACTTGTTGTCGTCGATATGTTTCCTTTGCAGGTATTTGATCACTTTAATGTTTGTTGATAGTATTCAAGGATGGAGATGAGTACTTCACGCCATCCTTTGTATTGATCTTTTTCGCTCAAAGAGTAATTGTGCCAGATACCAATCGCTTCGCCACCATAAATTTCTACCTGATTTATCAGGTCTTTTATTTCTTCAACAGCTGCTTCGGGTGTGATCCTCAAATGGTCGATCATGGCGGAATCCATGAATATAAAAGGATGAATCCGCAGGTTCGACCTTTCTTCCCTTTCAAGATCATAAAAATAAAAGGGTGTGCAGGTACTGGCCCGAAACCCGTTTAAGGAAGAGTAACCCATTGAGAAATCCTCCCTGATCCCGGCCGCGGCCAGATCACGGTATGTTTGCGGGAATTTCAGCCGCAGGAAGTGAAAGCGGCTGGTTATCACTGGCTTTTGGACGATTTCTTCCAATCTTAGCTTTTCTTTTTTAAATATTTCAGGACGAATAAAAGATTGATATGAGGGATGGAGTCCCATTTCTGCCGTAAGGCTTAATTTTAATAACAATTCCCTGAACTGCTTGCTACGGTATGTAATATTCCGGTCGTACCTGCCAAAATCACCCAGCAGTGCAAAATACATTATCGGGTGGCCATACTTTGCCGCTAAATCCAGGTGAAGCTGGAAATTATCATAAGGATCGGCCATTTTTCCGGCCAATGTGTAAATACGCTCTTTGAACTGGCGGAAATCAACTTTCAGCAACAGTTTCAGCCAGGCAGCCGCGGCCCTTGGCCATCCTTTGCCTGAATGGGCAAAGGCGATATCAATATCAAATGACGGGACAAAACGGAAAGGTTGTCCTGGAAGGCTGATTCCCGGGAACTGAGCCTTCAGCAGGTTTTTCATCTCATGCACGATGGCATCCACCAGCGGGATCTGTAGAAATTCTTCGCGGTAAGCAATGCTCAATTCAGGCTGGAACCGTCCGTGCTCATCCGGCTCAAAAGGCAGATACTCTTCATACCGGCTGATTAAATAAAATGAAAGGGCGAAGGGATCGAAAGGCAAGGCAGATGCACCCTCAACCTTGAAAAATACGGGGAGGCCATTCCATTTGGAGACTTTAATATTCTGCTCTACAATACCTTTTTCATCTAAAACAGGATAAGGCTTAAAGTGCAATCCGCCTGGTATTTCATCTGAATTATAACTGATTTTTGGCCCAATAAAAGATCGATATTCTTCCCGGTTCTGGGTCAATTGGCAACCCGCACCCAGGATATCGCCGAAAATAAAATCGAAGATAAACCGGTGCCGTTCGGTGATATGGTCACAGTAAACCAGGATCATGGCTGATTTTATCTGCTAAAGTGTGAATTCCAATGGCAGCCAATATTGATTTGGCATTTTCACGAAGGTACAATTCAGGACTGAAACGGGCCAAATTTTTCGCTTTATTTTGAAGAATGTCATTCTTGATAACAGGATAGGCGACCTCCAGGTCGACCAGGATGCAGGAAACCTGGCTGATCATTACTTTTTTTGCAATTTGCTGTTCGGTCAAAAGCTGTTCCAGCCCTCCCAAAGCCATTGTCCAGCCCGGCTTTTTCGCATACAGCAAATACTCTTTCCTCGCTGGTGTTACTGCATTTTCATCTAAATAAATCCTGATCTTTTTGAATTTCCGGTAGCTGACCTTTTCCATTTCTTCCACATGATGAACAAAAGTAAAAGCTGCGCTGATGGTCGTATCGATCAGCAGCATCTTTGCATGATGTTCTTTCATAAAAGCGAAAGGGGAATCCGTGGAAAAAGAGCTTTGATTATTCAGGGCGGAAAGGGCCTCAGCATGTTTCCCCCAAACGAGGAAAGAATGCAGCGGGTTTTTGGTCCGCATAAAATCACGTCTTCTCAGCGCTGCTGTTGCCAACGCACCGGTGATAGGTATAGATTTAGCCGGATGATAATACCCGTTATTTTTAAGATTGAAGTTAAAAGCAGGAATGACGAGGGTACCGTCCGCGCTGAGGTGCTGCTGCATGCTGTCGATGAAGTGATTGATATTAAATTCCCCTTCTTTCCTTCGGGCAAGCATAGCCAGCCTGGTCAGGTCGGCAGTGACCATCAGTAAACTGCCCGGGGAAATCCCCAGGTTCCTGATCATGTCCATGTAACTCGGGTTTGGCACTAATCCCAGGTTTTACGGTATTGCTGCAGTTCTTCCAGGTAGCCGAGTTTTTTCCAGAATTCTTTTGCTAAGGGATTTCCGGTTATGACCTGCAACTCGATGGAATGTACTTTTTTCGTCAGGAACCAATCTTCCAATAGATTTACCAGAACTTTTCCAATTCCCGATCGCCTGGAATCGTCATCGACATAAACATGTGTAATTGATCCTACCGCAAATCCGCCAAGATAATCAGGTAAAAATTTAACCATTCCATGCGCAAAACCAACGGCTTTACCCCAGTCTTTCACAAGTATCACCAGTCCATATTTTCCCGAAGTATTCCGTACCGTTTTGAGCCATTTTTCAGTTCCATCAGCACTAAGCGGCAGCAAGAGCCCTATTTCGTCCATCCGTGAATACATCCGGGTAAAAAGTTCCCCGACAACAATCCAATCCGGGTCCTCCGGTTGGTCCAGCTTTATGTAATCATACTCTCTCATCATTTTTTATTCTCAAAGGTCCTGATCAATCCACCCAATGTAGTAAATTCACCTGAATCCAGCGCCTGCTCAAAATCAATTTCATGAAGATAGATTTTCTCCATCGATGCCACCATATCGACAAACTCAAGGGAATTGAGCAGCCCGCTTTTAACCAGGTCAAAGCTTTCTCCCAGTTCACTCTCCTGGATACCTATCCGTTGAAGTTTATCCCGGAGTAATTCCATCACCTGTTTCCTGATATTGCTATCCATTTGTGTATTTTATCTTCAAAGCTGCCAGGTCCACTTTTCCATTAGGATTTAGGGGGATTTCTTCCACAAAGATAAATTTTCCCGGGATCATATACCAGGGAAGCTGTTGCCGGCAGAATGCATCCAATTCCATCTCCTCAATTTTTTCCGGTTTTTTCCCCAGGATGAAAGCCAGGATTATCCCCTGGCCATTGACAGCCTCTTCAAAGATAACAACGGCTTGTCCGACCGGTTCGTATCCGGCCAGTACATTTTCGATTTCCTTCAGGTTGACCCGGTAACCGGAAATTTTCACCTCTGCATCTTTTCTTCCTAAAAAAAACAGGTCACCATCCTCGTCAATTTTCACCAGGTCGCCGGTTTTATACCATAATTGCCGTTTACCAGGATTCTGAAAAAAAGCCTCGCGGTCAGCTTGTTCATTTTCGAAGTAGCCATCGACCACCTGGTTTCCGCTTAAGCAAAGTTCGCCTTCGTTAACCTGTGAGGTTTCCCCATGAATCATTAATGAATTCCCTTCAAAAACCCTTCCAATAGAGATGATACCCAGTTCACTTTTCCATAGTTCAGGTTTATCTAGCAATTCATAGTGAGTAATAGCAATCGTTGCCTCGGTCGGGCCGTAAAGATTAACAAGCCGCGATTGCGGAGCGGCAATTCTCCAGGCTGTTGCCGACAGGGAATGAAACGCTTCGCCACAGAAGAAGCTCAGCCGGATAGTAGGAAATGCAGCCGGTTTAAGCAACCTCATCCGTTCCATAAGTATTACGACTGAAGGGACGGAAAACCAAACGGTTGGTTGCTTTTCACGGATAAAACCGGCCATGGCGAACGATGAACTATCCTGTGGTACGCACAGGCAGGCGCCTGACGACCAGGCGAGAAAGAGATCATGGACGCTAAGATCGAAGGTCAGGTCGAAATTCTGGGTGAACCGGTCTTCGGGATGAAAATCATAAGTCTTCATCATGAAATCAAGGTAACTGGCCAGATTCTGGTTGGATACCGGCACTCCTTTTGGCTTTCCTGTTGTCCCGGAGGTAAAAAGCAGGTAGGCAGGATTTTGAGCAAGGGTTTCCTCACTGGTAACCTGTGAGATTCCTCCCTCCGGGAAAATGACATACATCCCGGATGGATATAAATCAAGTACGTTATCCAGTTCATCATCAGAATTATCGCCGGCGATCAGCGTCCGGACGCGAGCTTTCTCCAGCATATAAACGCTGCGTGTGGCTGGAAACCGGGGATTCAGCGGCAGGTAAGCCTTGCCGGCCATCATGATCCCCAGGATGCCGGCATAGCAGGAAAAACTTTTATCAGCCATCACAGCAATGAACGGACACTGATCGTTCAGGTCGGAGATGGATCCGGCAACCGCTGAGGCCGACTCTGTCAGTTCCCGGTAGGAATAGCTTGCATTATGCAATTCCAGTGCAGGGCGATCAGGGTATTTCGAGGCGGTCTGTAAGATTCGCTCCACAGGAGATTTGCCCATATTTGAACCGGAGATATTCATCGGCCTGCCTCCTCTTCAAGCATGAGTGCATCGCAGAAAAACTTCGTCGCCCAGTTTGGAAAAGCAAACGGCTCATAGCGGCCCCAGACAGGGAAAGAGCCGGGAATAGCGCCCCGTGTATTGCCAGTTTCATTGAAACCCCTGGTTTGGATGAAAATAAGCAGACTGGTCATTCGTTGCGCTGCCTGGAGATAAGTTCCATCATCGTAAATACTGTAAAGTTTCAGCCAGGTAATGGCCATCTGGGCGCAGCCCGTACAGAGCAAATATTCTGTTCCATTCCAGTTCCGGTCATATCTTCCATCCAGGTGACCCCGCGAAAGAAAGAGGTCGCGCAGTTTCACAGCGCCGGTAACCGCAGCCTCAATGTATTTGTCTTCTTTTAAGATAATGCCGCAATCAATCAGCCCGTCGAGGGTATAGGCAATCGTATGGAGAATCGGCTTATCGTTACGCTTAACGGTATTATCACAATCCTCAAACCATCCGTTTTCCTGCATTTTGTTCCGGATCACCCAGTCGAGGTTGCCAATGGCAGCTTTTCTGAATTTCTCTTCGCCTGTAATTTCAAATAGCTGCAACAGCGGGGCATCCACAAAAGTGTCGTAAACACGGGCTTTGCCCATCAGGGCATGGATTTGCCAGAATCCCCCGCGGTGCTGGATTTCAGAAAGCCACTTGCCGGCTCTGAAGGCAGCATCGAGGTATTTTGACTCCCCGGAATATTCATGTGCAGCGATCATCCCGCGGATCACCTGACCGGTGTTAAAAACGATCTCAGGTTTATTTTCGCCAATCCTACCACCCTGCCAACCGCCACTGTCTTTCTGGATATCCAACAGGAAATCTGCCGCCATGATAGACGCTTTCACAGCTTCCGGTTGATTATTTTTTTCACTATAATGGATCAGGGTAGGAATGATATAGCCGGTTGTTTCAGGATAGGAAGATGACCATTTATTGACCAGGTGATAAGAGCCCATACCGCAATCAATATTAGCCTTTTGGGCCATCATCAGCCAGCCGGCGGCTTTATCAATGGCCGCTTTTTTCTCCTTTGCTGAATAAGTGAAATCCTGCCGGAAAACATCTTTCTTCATTAAAAACCGCTTTACATCTTCCAGGACAAACCTCCGCCCAGGGCTGAAAGAAGTTTTCAGGAAGTATTCCGTATAAAGTTTCAGGCTTTTCAGCATCTTTCGACAGGGTTTATCCTAAGGTAAGATTAAATAATCGAAACAAAGATAAGTAAGTCTTTTTATAGCCCACCTGCCGAATCTTTAGTATTTTTGAGCGGCAGGAAAGCAGGATTAAGATTTAATATGGACAATTTCATCGTTTCGGCCCGGAAATACAGGCCAGCCACTTTCGACATGGTGGTAGGGCAGCAGTCGATCACTTCGACCTTGAAAAACGCCATCCGCAACAACCAGCTGGCCCAGGCATTCCTTTTTTGCGGTCCGAGGGGTGTGGGTAAGACAACATGCGCCCGTATCCTGGCCAAAACGATCAATTGCCTCAACCCGGTCAACCATGTAGAAGCCTGCGATAAATGTGAATCCTGCCTGTCATTCAACCGGTCTGCTTCTTTTAACATCCATGAACTTGATGCCGCCTCCAACAATTCGGTAGATGATATCCGTAACCTGGTCGACCAGGTGCGGGTCCCTCCCCAGGTTGGAAAATACAAGGTATATATTATCGATGAAGTCCACATGCTTTCGCCTGCAGCTTTTAATGCATTCCTGAAGACACTGGAAGAGCCGCCGGCTTATGCCAAATTCATCCTGGCCACGACGGAAAAGCACAAGATCATTCCAACTATCCTGTCCCGCTGCCAGATCTTTGATTTCAAGCGTATCAGCGTGAAGGACATTGCCGGTTATCTTGCTTTCGTTGCGAAGAGTGAAAATGTCGAAGCGGAAGAAGAAGCCCTGCATGTGATCGCACAAAAAGCTGACGGGGCCATGCGTGATGCACTTTCTTTCTTTGACCAGCTTGTTAGCTTTTCCGGCAATAAGCTTACCTATGAAACGGTTACCGAACACCTTAACATTCTTGATCACGCCTATTATTTCAGGGTCCTTGACCAGTTACTTGCCCAGGATACCGCCGGACTTCTCCTGACAATCAACGAGATCATCAACCGGGGGTTCGATGGGCAGCATTTCCTGATCGGGTTAGGGGAACATCTAAGGAACCTTTTAGTGTGTCAGGATGCGGCCACGGTCATGCTTTTGGAGATCAGCGCCAATCTGCATCAAAAATATATTGAACAGTCGGTCCGCTGCTCGCCATTATTCCTGTTAAAAGCCCTTGAGATACATAACCAGTTCGACCAAAGCTATAAAACCAGCAATAATAAGCGGTTGCAGCTAGAACTCGCCCTATTGCAGATCTGCACCTTGGCTGTCGTGGCAAATCCCGCAGGCGGCGAAAAAAAAAACTCCCTGATTCCCCCGGAAGGGGTTAAAACAGAGAGTAATGAAACTGCATTTCCCGTTTCGTCTAAGATAGAAGTTAAAAAACCGGCCGTAAGCCCGGGTCCGCCTGCTGATCGTCCCCCCACATCTGTTTCTGGTTCCCGTACCATCTCCATCAAACCTGAAAATCATATACCAAAAATTGTTAAAGGCGGGGAAAATGGCAGCAGTCCTGAGCATGTTGCACAAAATGATTTTAACCAGGAAAAGTTGGAAAAAGTCTGGACCTATTACACGGAAAGCATTGCCCAGCAATATCCTAATTTTTACAGTATCCTTTCCACCCGAAAACCAATGCTGAAGGAGAATTTCATCATTCAACTCCGGATCGACAATCGGGCACAGGAATTGACCCTCAAGGAAAGAAAGGGCGATTTGCTGGATTTTCTTCGTGGGGAATTACGGAATCAGAAGATTCAACTGGAAACTGATCTTGTTGAATCGGTCAGCCAGTCGAAGCCTTACACTGCCGAAGACAAATACCGCGTAATGGCAGAGAAAAACCCGGCGCTCAAAGCGTTGAGGGAAAGTCTGGACCTGGAACTGGAGTTATAGTTGACAGTTGACAGAATAGGTAACTGCCTACTGTCAACTGTCAACTGCCTACTCCTTATGCACCGGATTCGCCGTATTATCTTCAATATTCACCGGTAACAGAACAGCTTCAACGATATTCCCGCCAAAGAACTGCTGTGCGGCAGCCTTCAGGGATTCCCGTGTCATACCGTTCACATAATTTTCGTATTCAAGATATTCGGTCAGGTCTGTCTGATAATAATCCTTATTCTTGATAATGTTCATCCAATAGTGATTCTGACGGAGATTTTCCTGGTGCACTTTGAGTTTATTTTCGATCACACCGTGGAGGTCCTTTTCAGTGGGGCCTTCGGTTCTCAGCTTTTCTATCTCCTGGTAAACGATGTCTTTCAGCTTTCCGGTATTTTGCGGGTCACAGTCGAAATAGATCAAAACTGAATAATTTTCATAAGGGTACTTATCCATACTTTCATAGACTGCTGCACCATAAGTACCGCTTTGTTCCTCCCGGATAGTTTCCACATACCTGACATCAAGTACATCACAAAGTGATGAAAGGTTTATCCGTGCCTGGAAATCATCATAATCGAAAGTTCCGGAATAGGTAATATAAACGGTTCCTTTCGGGACTTTCATATCGCGTTTGATCTCCCTGTCCACTTTTCCTGCCGGCGGCCTGACATTATTGTCTACCCAGGTTTCTTCGCGACTGACTTTTGGCAATCCACCCAGGTACTTTTCCATGAGTGGTTTAGCCTTTTCTATGTCGATATTCCCGACAAAGTAGAAAATGAAACTTCCCGGGTCGCCGAAACGGGTTTTAAAGATGGACCGCATTTTTTTCAGGTTAGCCTCACTTAATAGTTCTGAGGTTAAAGGTCGAACCCTTGGGTTATGGTTCGCCATCAGGACCGTAACCGTATCCATCAGGGCTGATTCGGGTTCGAGGGCTTTGTTATCGAGAACGGCCTTCATCCGCTTGATAAAGGCATTGTAGGCCACATCATCGGTCCGCGGGGCGGTGAAGTACAAATTCACCAACTGAAGCATCGTTTCCAGGTCCCTGGCTGAACAGGATCCTTCAAAGCCTTCGGCATTTTCCTGGATAACAGGGGAAACATTGGCAATTTTGCCGGATAGCTTTTTCCCGAGGGCCATTTTATCAAATTCACCCAGGCCGCTTTCCTGGACAACATAAGTCGTGAAATCGGCTGATATCACGTCTTTGATTTCATAAAGGGAACTTCCGCCATAGCTGAAGGCACTCATCAGGATCTCATCGTCCTTAAAATCAGTGGTTTTCATCACCACTTTCACGCCATTTTCAAAAGTCCATTCTGTTGTTCCAAGGGTCTTGTTTTTGCCTTTCTTATCTACAACTGAAGGTATAGGTTCCGTGGTCATTAAAGGTTGGTCAGTAACTTTATCAACATAAGCCGTAACAACTTCCTGATCTACGGCAGCGATGATATCCCTGATTTCCTGTTCATGCGGTATTTTGATATCCGCGCTTTCCGGCGCCATGATCGCGATTACCCTGTTCTCGTTGGTGATCCATTCTTTCGCCTGGGCATTGACTTCTTCCAGCGTGATCCCGGGCAGGACCTGGTTTACAAAAGCATAATCAAAAGCGATTCCCGGCGCAGGCTCCTTTTCGAGGAAGTTCGAGAAGTACTGCCATACATAGGAATCATTCTCCATCTTGTCTTTTTCAGCATATTGCTTTTCGATACCCCTTTTAAGGTCATTTTTCGCCCGTTCCAGCTCTGTTGCGGTGAAGCCAAACTGGAGGACACGTTTATTTTCAGTGAGAAGGGCGCGGAGCGCCTTGTCAAGTTCATTATTGTTGCCCACGGCAATCGCCATAAAGCCGTCTTTCGTCCTGACCAGGTTGGTATAAAAAGCATAACCGTAAACAAAAGGCGGGTTTTCTGACAGGATGAGTTCCTGCAAACGTGTATTCAGCATGGAATTGAACAGTTGTTGTTTATAACCGTTCCGGTAATATTCCATATCACGGTTTTCTTTCGCGTCCTTTTTATAAAAAACTTCGACGATCGGATACTGGGCTTCCTTATCGGTTTGCACCGTGATCAGCGTTTCCTGGTGGTCAGGTACCGGGAAGTATTCGCGTTCCCTTGGATTTTCCTTTTTGGGGACAGTTGAGAAAAGGTCCTTGATCTGTTTCTCCATTTGTTTACCATCAAAATCCCCGACGGCGATGATAGCCTGCAGGTTGGGCCTGTACCAGTCGGCATAGAAGCGTTTTACCACATCATAAGGGATGGTATCGATGATAGCGATATCCCCGATGACATCATGAACGGCATATTTAGAATTCCGGAAGACGACCTTATTGGCTTCCTTCATCATGCGGAACATAGCAGAGCGGCCCTGGCGCCATTCTTCGTGGATCACGCCCCGCTCAGCATCGATCTCTTCGTTTTCAAAAGAGATATTATTGGCCCAGTCGTACAGGATAAGCAGGGCCGTATCGATGACTTTCGGATCGGTGGTTGGCACTCTCTGCAGCATATAATTGGTCTCGTCGCTGCTGGTGAAGGCATTAATTTCCGGGCCGAACTTCATCCCGATAGATTGCAGGTAGTTGAGGATGTCCTTTTTTTCGAAGTTTTTAGTTCCGTTAAAGGCCATATGTTCACAGAAGTGTGCCAAGCCGTTCTGGTCGGCATCTTCCGACAGGGCACCCACGTTCACCGCGAGGTATAACTCGGCCCGTTCCTTCGGTTCCCGGTTTTCGCGGATATAGTAGGTCATTCCGTTATCGAGTCTGCCATAGATCACGGCAGGGTCGAGCGGCACATGTGTCTTGGGGGCATAGGTGACCTCTTGTGCAAAAAGAGAAATTGTTATGAACAGCATGACCAGGCTGCTCAGCAAGAAATAGGTTAATTTTTTCATGTATGAAAATGTTTTGGTTATGTTAATTCAGGCAAAGGTAGGAATTATCGACAGAAAAGAAAAAACCTGAAAACTAAAAGGAAAGCCAATAAAAATAAAGCCAGTTAATTATCAATGTAACTAACTGGTTTTCAACTTGTGGGAGTTACTGGATTCGAACCAGTGACCCTCTGCTTGTAAGGCAGCGTTTTTTATCTTTAACAGTTTATAACATTTTTTATCCACCCTTTGATATTGCTACTAAATTAACTATTTTAGCTTTTATATTTTTTAATCATTTTTAATATGATACCTTTACCTCTACCTTTACCTTGATAAATATATTTAAAATCATTGAATATGAAAATCACAACCTACGTTAATAAGCAAAAAGTCAAAGATGGTGAATGCCCGGTTTATATCCGTTTGGCTAAAGGTGATGAAATGAAGTATATCAGTGTTGGCGCTAAGTTACCTGAGAAAGCATGGGATTTTGAAAAAAAACAAATTAAAGGGGATGAATTACAATACAGTGATGTTATTGAAAAGATAGAAAAGAAGAAAAAGCAAGTCAGAGACAAATTAAAAGAGCTGGGAGATGAAATAGAGGTCATTTCGTTAAATACTTTGGTAGAGGAACTAAATGAAAGCAAACCAAAACGAAAGCGATTATTTGTTTACAAATATTTTGAGAAACGGTGTAATGAATTGAAAGATTCCGGCAAGATGGGTAATTATAGAGCCTATAAAACCGCATTAAATAAACTGAGGGGTACTAAAGATAAAAAAGGCCGATGGATAAGTGAGCCATTCCGCAAAAGTGATTTTCTATTCACTGAATTAGACGTCCCATTATTACGTGATTTCGAGTCTTTTTTAAGGAAAGGTTATAATGACCAGGATAAGCGGCAGGGCACGGTCAATATTATCATGCGAACAATCAGGGCCTTGTATAACAGGGCGGCTGGTGAAGCGCCTTACTTGAGAGATTATTACCCATTTCACCGCATTGAAGGTGATGGCAAATATATGATACCCGAGGGCAACGACAACCACAGGGCGCTTGAAAGTGATGAGATCAAGCGATTATTAGCATTGAACATTAATAGTGATTATTATAGGTATCTTATATTTAGTTTCTACGCTGGTGGGATGGCGTTTATTGATATGTGCTTTTTACAATGGTCTAATATCATTGAAGGCACTACTTTGCAATATCAACGTAAGAAATTGAGCAGATACGGTGGAAAGAAGGGTGTGGTTAGGATTCCATTGCACCCTGAGGCACTGAAAACACTTGCATACTTCAGAACGAAAACAGGTATAAATCCGGCAGGCTACATATTTCCAGTGCTTCATACGGAAATATATAAAACCGCCACCGCTCAACACAACCGTGTGCATAAAATTCGGAGGGTATATAATTCTGAATTGAGAATTTTTGCAGCCAAAGCAGGGATTCAAGGAAATATGACCTCTTATCGCATAAGGCATTCGTTTTTTACTGAGTTGGCCCGTAATAAGCAACCTTTCTATATTATTAAAACCATGGGTGCTCATGTCAACGATCAAACGACAATGAAGTATATTAATAAGGCAGATGAAGATGATTTACAGAAAGCCTTAAATTCATTATAACAACATTTTTCCCAGCACGTCTGATTCCTATCATTACCAGGTTAATTAGCATTTTCTGTTAAAACTCGGAAAATGTACACACTATTTATTAACACTCGTTAAACGTGTGCAAAATCTGCTATCTTTATATCAATTAACCAAGTCCCTATATAATCCCTAATCATTGAAATTAAATGAACCTATTGGGATTTGAAATTTAAGTATTTGGAATCAGGAAAAACAAAGGTTTTTAATATGGAAAAGAAGTTCATGTCTATTTCGGAAATTGCTGCCCTAACAGGGTTTTCAAAGCAATTCTTTTACGGCGAGATTTATAAATCGCGAATTTTCGGAAGTGGGATTCCAACACACCGGTTTGGGCCAAAAACCATTCGGCTGATTCCCGAGGAGGTGATTTGCTGGCTGGAGACCCGACACCAGGATTTTAGAACATTGAAAGAAGCGGTGGAATTAAATAAACGCAAAGTGGGAAGAGTCGAAACGCAATAAGGGGAGTGGAACAGTGCGGAATTTCATTAAGATATTAAACCATTGCAGACACGGGGCGTTGTTGCGACTGATCCGCACCAGCTCGCACAGCTCCCTTGCTGTCTGCTACAATCGTGCGGAAAATGAGAATATTCAAGTATAAATACTTCCAATTCCCATTGGTGCTACTTCAAAAGGTACACGAAAATTCAGACGAGGGATTAAACCAGATAATCAGCTATGGTCTTGTGGATTTCTCCTCAAAGTTACCGAATAGATCACCGGAGTATATTGAAGATTGGCAGGTGGAGTGGTGGGATAATGGGCATACAAAGAGAAACAAGATTCGATTGCAACTGGACTTCGGGGATAGAGACAAAAAGAGATACCTCGGCCGATTAAGACGGTATGATTAAACACGATCAATCATTATTATGATCGACTTCGTTAAAATACGGATAGAGAACGACAATATTCAAAATATCAAGAATAACACTCTTCTGGATTGGGAACAGCTTGCAATCGAAAATACGGGCGAAATAAAAGAATACACCGCTATTTATCACGGGATCACCTTTACAATTATCCATAACAAATACCTCTACGTCACTGGGAGTTTACATAAATATTGGAATAGTATCAACCTAAGAGGGGAACAAAATTACAATGATTTCACTTTTTCAGATTTAACCGGTGTTATCAAGGAGTTTTGTACATCGTTTGACCTGGAACCCGGTTCGTGTATATTGGAAAACATCGAATTTGGAGTTAATATTAACCCACCGGTACTGACAAAGGAATTTTTGAGATCCATTATAAATCACAAAGGAAAACCATTTACCCATGAATATCGAGAAAACAAATATTTCCGTGAATGCGAAAGAGAGCGATATATCATTAAAGCTTATGATAAAGGAGGGCAATATAAGCAGGGTAATATATTTCGATTTGAAAATAAAACCCGTAAAATGGAACACCTGAAAAAAATAGGCGTTAGTTCATTGGTAGACCTTTTAAACCCGGTCAAATTACACCACTTGGGAGTCGCATTAAAGAAGGATTTTGACGGCTTATTGGTTTATGACTATACAATACCCTCCATGGAAATAAAGACACAGGAACGCCTTATTCTAACCCAGGGGCAAACCCCGGCATATTGGTTGAATTTGTTAGAAAATAACCCTAATTTATACTATAAAAAACGAATCCGGTTTAAGGACTTGGTAAAGAAACACGCTAACCAGGATATTTCTGAAATTGTCGGTAAACTCATCATTCAAAAATGGAATGATCTTTTATACTGCGATCCTAAAACATTACAGAAATTAACCGGGGTTGTAAATTCGGAGTTTACGGAAATTAACAGTTCAGGTATAGGGTTAAAACCTGTAATGTTTGATATTGAGGGAAACACCCCTGACACTCAGGTTGAGGAAAATGTTACTGAGCCTCCACGTCGTTACTGTTTATCCTGTGGGAGAGATATTTCACGCCAACGACCAACCTCAAGATTTTGTGGCGTAAAATATGTGGGATACATTGAGGCACACCGGTGTCGAAATAATGATAGCAATTTTAGGAACAGGGTCAAGTATTTAATTCAACGTGAACAGAACAGTCTGACCCTCTTTGATCCGATTCCGTTCATCATTGAACTAAAACATCTACACCTGGCAAAATCAATCTTGGAAAGTGTCATGGAAGTCGTTTAATCTAAGACATTCTTTAAAATCGTGTAATTAACTAAGAGTCAGTGGAGTTTGAGAAGATAAATACTGTTTTCATATTAAGGGTTTGTATCATCTAAATTATTTAGATATGTTCTAAATTTCTTAATATAATGTTAAATACTTGCTTTTTGGCCTTGAAATGTAATACATTTGTACTCGCAACTCCACTTGTGGATAAATTGCTACTCCACAAGCCCCCCTTGGGATACGTTCCAAGGGTTTTTATTTTATGAAAACAACATTTCTAATTGATGGATTTAATCTTTACCATTCCATTGATGATTTAGAACATTTGGAAGGTACAAAGGTGAAATGGCTGAATATTCATTCCCTCCTTAAATCATATTTACCCCATATATCCAACGAAGCAACCCTTAATTCAATTTATTATTTTACCGCGCTAAGATTGCATCTTCAAAGTAAAAATCCCGATACAATCTTGAGGCATAAAAGGTATATAGAAATACTAAAGTCTTTCGGGATACAAATTGAATATGGTAAATTCAAACAAAAGACCGTGTGGTGTAATTTATGTAGGAAGGAATTTGTAAAATATGAAGAGAAGCAAACAGACATCGCTATTATCAATAAACTTTGGGAACTGGTCGTTGATGATAGTAATGATGCCTATGTTATTGTAACAGGTGATACAGATATTATTCCAGGCATTAAAACGATTAAGCGAAAGTTCCCAAGGATTAAACTCTATTCATTATTTCCTTACCATAGAAAAAACGATGAACTTGTCAGTCTCGTTGATGGACATTTTAAAATAAACAAGGCTAATTATTTAGCTCATCAATTAAACGACCCTTTTATCCTCCCAGATGGAAGAACAATCGCAAAACCCCTTACTTGGTAAAACATAGATAATTTTGTCGTTCTGATTTATTTACAACCTTTTCTATGTCATTACCTTATTTAAAACTTAATAACATTATAACATCATTCCTCAAGTATTGCATTGTTTGCTCATATACTCATTTCTTCCAGAAGCCTTATTATTCTAATGGAATAGCTGATTTTATTCAATTTTTAAATGGTGCAAAATGTATGGTATCAATGTGTACAATTTGGATTTATTTTATGCAGTAGGTTGATCTCATAATCTCGTTCTTTGACCACAATTTTGTACGGTATGCTAAAATTGGTTGTAACCCATGCCAATCAAAAGTAAGAGCGATTTTAGTGAGAATATTTTATCAAATAATTAGTGTACATAATATCAAACTATTTCATTTTTAGTATGAGGTCTTAGATACGCATAGTTTGATACCCAATTTGGTTGAAACTACCGGTATTAAAGGAAATGATTGATAATGCAAGGTGAGCCAATACATAATAATTATGTATACATTGAGGTATATTTCTCATAATGCACACTATGAATAAAATATTGTGATTGGTAATGAAACCTTATTCAAGATGAGGAACTGAAAGATTATGCTTTAAGTTTATTCATTATTAAACTTTCTAAATCTGTGTATGACACCCGAAAACCCTCCAGTATTGAAGCGGCCTCGGTTATCCTGACCCTCAATTTATCCCTGGCATTATTGACCTTCATTGTTAATCCATAATTTGCTATTTCACGTGGATCAGCTCTTAATGCATACCTTAATAAATCAAATTCATCAGCATTCAACGGCAATTCGTCAATCGTTGCGTTGAAAATGTTGTTCACTTTTATTTCCGGGCTTGTCAGAATGCCATTTCCGCATCGAATTACACCTTGTTCCACTTCCAAAGTCAACACGGGCAGGGATTCAATTTTTGAATAGGCTAAAAGAAAGCGAAGAGGTATAAAAACATCAAAATAGCCTTCGGTTTTTGCGGGGATATATCTTGTTATACCAACTGTATGCAATTCTAAATGCTCTGGCAGAACACTAATTTGGGCAATCCCTTTTTTGAAATATCTGGGATTCAATTTTTTTATGTCAGTCAGTTCTTTATGCAAAACTGCCTGGACAACTGTAAAGACCGTTTTTTCCATAATTAATTATTAATGTGAATCAAGGGTTAAAATTAAAAAAATACTACGTTATAAACAACTGATAGTTAGTAAGTTATGATAACATAATTATATTAAAACCTTAGTAATCAGTATCTTGGATGAAAGTTCCACCTAACATCTGATGATATGATTCCTAAGGTTCTGACAACCAAATTAGTTGAAATTTACTTTTACGTCTGCGAAAAATTTGAAAAAGATTTAAAATTTTCATGTCAGCGATTTACAAATAACAATAATCCAGAGTTTACTGATCAGGAAATCATGACCATATATTTATTCGTCATAAGCCAGGAAAAGCGTTATCAAATCAAAGATATCTATCGATTTGCTGATGGTTACCTGCGTTCATGGTTTCCAAAGCTGCCTTCGTATGCTGCTTTCAACAATCGACTCAACCGATTAAGTGAAGCCTTCAAAATGTTGACAACATCTTTGCTTCAAGATTATCAGCCAATCGATTGCATCTTACAAGAGAGTTTGCTGGATTCAATGCCCATTGTCACGGCTCATGGCAAACGCGTAGGTAAGGTTGCCCCCGAACTCACAGATAAAGGCTTTTGTTCAACAAAATCGATGTATTTCTATGGGCTCAAACTTCATGCCCTTGGTTTTCGTCGAGAAAAGCAAATGCCTTTTCCGGAACAACTTCTGATTACACCGGCTTCGGAAAATGACTTGAATGTATTCCGAAATGCATGGAGTAGCATTGAAAATCGAACTTTCTATGGTGACAAGATCTATCACAATGTGGACTATTTTGATCATCTTGCCCAAAGTCAGAAAACCATTATGCTTACCCCTGTCAAAGCCATTAAAAACCAATCTGATTGGGAAAAACAATTTGACAAAGCAGCTAATGATTTATTCTCAAGAGCAGTCTCCCGTGTTCGACAACCCATAGAATCACTCTTTAACTGGTTGATCGAAAAAACAGATTTTCAAAGAGCGAACAAAGTGCGATCTGCTAAAGGCCTTTTAGTTCATGTATTTGGCAAGTTAGCAGCAGCTTATATATATTTGATTTTTAACCCTTGATTCACATTATTAATCATTTATATGAAACCACTCTTCTTCTTTCAACCCACGCAGAAAATGAGATATTTCATCTAATTGCCCTTGTTTATCAGCCCATTTAATATGCTCATATAACCTTGCCTGTTTCGACATATCAGACGCTTCCCACCACGCCGCAAGTATCAATGGTAAAGATGGTTCCCAGCCTGAATCGACACGTTTACGGTTTTTTAATTTTTCCCATAATTTATTCCAGTAAATCGGCATAGGACAAATACGTTCGTCTTCTTGGCAGTATTTTATTAGGGATTCAACAGTTTCATTCGATGGCATAAAAAAACTTTTTCTAAAAATACAAAAATTCATTAATAGATTTATTTAAGCCATTTTTAGCCCCGTATATGCGTGCAAAAAGAGATAAGATAAAAGCATCGCGTTCGTCCACGGGCTTTTTTTGCCGTTCTCAACGGTTTTTTACTGGTACCACGAACTGAAATATTTCAGGTCTTTATCCCTTACCTCAATCTTTCCGCTTTCATAATAAAGCACCACATAGTCTGCGGTTGCGCTGATCTTTTTTAGAGTGGAGTAGTATGACGATGTAAGATATTTCAGGTCGGTGCTGCGAACTTCAACCTTACCAGATTCATACCATAGCAAGATGATGTTTTCCCCTTGCGCTATGTGCTTTAATCCAGAATAATAGCCACTTATGAGGTAACTGCCGTTGATGTCGCGTACTTCCACCTTGTCGCCTTTTTGCAGGGCTATGAATTGGGAATAGACGGGAGTGGTCAGGAACACCATAGCAATGATCCATCCGCCAAAGATTTTGCTTTTCATATTGCGGTTTCAATTATTTGTCATACATTCGTAAAACCATCCACTTTAATATTTCTTAAACCGATGCTTCTAAAAGAACTTCTTAAATCAAAAGGCATAAAACAAAAATGGCTTGCTAACAAACTGGGAGTTTCCGAAGTAACCGTCAGCAAATGGTGTAGTGCAAAAAGCATTCCCCAACGAGTGCATCTCCAGAAAATTAGTGAACTGCTGGATGTACCAGTTAAGACATTAACAAACTCCTAAATGGCGCGCAAATCAAAATACATACTTTCCTTCACCGCCGCATCTTTGCGGCTGAATGAGATGGTGAAGGTGGCTAAAACCGCCAATGAAATGGGCATATCAGACCTGAAGACGCTGAAAGATCGGGGCGTGGTGTTTGGTTCTGTGAAAAGCAGAACATCAGAAAGGGAATTTCGAGAAATCCAGAAAAGGTTGGAAGCATTCACCCCTGACCAGATGAATGTACTGATCAACGGCGATCTTATCTCCCAGAAGCAAATTGCGTTTTTGGCTGTATGCAAGCATTATGATTTCATTAGGGATTTCACCATCGAAGTTTTGCGTGATAAAACGCTGGTCTTTGACTACACGATCAATGAATCGGATTTTAATTCTTTCATTGACCGCAGGATAAACGTTCACCCCGAACTGGAAACATTTTCCGAATCAACGCTAAAGAAAGCCAAACAGGTGATGTTTCGCATTTTGGAGCAATCTGGTATCATCAATAATGCCACCGACAAGGTGATCCTGCCACAAATCGTGCAACCAGATGTTGTCCGTGTGGTGGTGAAGGAAGACCCCGCTTGGCTGAAAATCTTCTTGATGGCAGATATGGACATAAAACAGGTAAAATATTAGTATGGAAGATATTGTAAAGAAATTCGACCACTTGTACAAGGTTATATCCAATGAGGATTTTTTAAGCAAAAAATCTTTGGGCGGGGAGATACCTTTCTTTATTTCCGCCTATGATCCCAGACAACAAGTCGAGGTTGATAGGGCAGTGAAAGGGCTGAAAAACAAACTGGAAACTGGTGGAATCCCCGTGCTGGAACTGAACCTATATGATCTGTCGCTGGAAATCCTGAGCAATGAACTGGGCGAGGGGGAAATTTTCGAACTGGAAAAGAGTATGGACAAACGGGAGTTCAAGGAAGCCCTGCAATCAATACTTGATCTCAACGAAGTTCTGATTCCGAAAATCAAGTCCATCATTAATGCCAGTAACGCAAGAGTGTACTTCCTGACGGGCATCGGGCTGGTGTTCCCGTTCATCCGCTCGCACAACGTGCTGAACAACCTTCAAAATGTGGCTAAGAAGGCTCCGACTGTATTGTTCTTCGCTGGCGACTATAACGGATTATCGCTGGAACTTTTTGGCTTGCTCAAGGATGACAATTATTACCGCGCATTTAACATAGAGAACTACAAATTATAGAGATGATACTCAAAGACTTTTTCGAAAAGGACATTAACCGTTCCATAGAAACGGTTATCAAAGCCGACGACCAAGAACACGTGCTTGACGAAGTGGTGGAATACGTGGTTACCAAAGAGGTATCCAAGAAAATCCGCGACTTCTTTTCGGCTTATAATGATTACAAGGGCGCCAACGGCGTATGGATATCTGGCTTTTTCGGGTCAGGGAAATCCCATTTGCTGAAGATTCTTTCGTATGTCTTGGAGAACCGCGAATACGATGGGTACAGACTGGGTGAGTTATTTGCCGAAAAAATCAAAGATGATTCTTTTCTGAAAGCGGACATCATCAATGCCACCCGCATCAAGTCCGAATCCATCTTATTTAACATCGACCAACAGGCACAGATCACCACCAAACAGGAAGAAGATGCCCTGTTGAATGTCTTCTACAAGGTCTTTAACGACCATCTGGGCTATTATGGCGCTCAGCGCCACGTGGCGGAATTTGAACGCTGGATTGACCAAGAAGGGTTATACAAGGAGTTTCAGGAAGAGTTTGAAAAGCAGACGGGCGAGTTCTGGTCTAATGCCCGCAGGAAGTACTTTTCGCCAAAGGTTAAAGAAGGCATTGGCAATACGCTTGCCAAACTGATGGGCAAAAAGCCCGAAGACTATAATAATATCATCGACACCATTCGCACTGATTCCAAAGTGTCGGTGGATGACTTCTGCAATAAGGTGCAGGAGTACATAAAAACCCAGCCTAAGGGCTTTAGGCTGAATTTCTTTGTGGATGAAGTGGGGCAGTACATTTCGGATAACACCAAACTGATGCTCAACCTACAGACCATAGCCGAAACCCTTGCCTCAAAAACCAAAGGTGATTCGTGGGTTCTGGTAACCTCGCAGGAAGACATAGAAAGTGTCGTTGGCGATATGAATAAAGCCCAGCAGAACGACTTCTCAAAGATTCAGGCACGATTCAAAACCAAGATACCCCTGACTTCCGCCAATGTGGACGAAGTCATAGAAAAAAGGTTGCTGAGCAAAACAGAAACTGCCACCGACCTTCTGAAAAACGTGTGGAAGCGCGAGCAGTCCAAAATGGAAACCTTGCTTTCGTTTTCACAGGTGGGCGTTCAATTCAAAGGGTACCAAAGCGATGCGGATTTCATAAACAAATATCCCTTTGTATCATACCAGTTCGACCTGTTCCAGCAATGCATCAAGGCTTTGTCCACCCACAACGCTTTTCAGGGCAAGCACGCTTCGGTGGGTGAAAGGTCGATGCTGGGGGTATTCCAGCACGTGATCCAGCAGATTGAAACCAAAGACCAGAGCGCCTTTGTCAGTTTTGACCTTTTGTTTGAAGGCATTCGCTCCACGATCCGTGGAGAGTTGCAGAGCGCTATCATCCTTGCCGAAAAGCAAGTCGACGATGAATTCGCCGTAAAAGTACTGAAGGCGCTGTTTATGGTCAAGTTCTTCAGCAATTTCAAGACTACGGCACGGAATATCTCGACGCTGATGATAGATGGCATTAATGTCGACTTAAAAGAACACGACCAGCGGGTGAATAAAGCCCTTGCGCTTCTGGAGAACCAGACGTATATCCAGCGCAGCGGCGAATTGTATGAATACCTGACTGATGACGAAAAAGACATAGAACAAGCCATAAAAGCCACCGACATAGATGACGGGCAGGTTACCCAGTTGTTCAAGGAAATCATATTCGACACCATTATTGGGGAGAACAAGATTCAGTTTCTGGATAACAGGCAGGAATATGAATACGCCAGCAAGATTGATGGAACCATTCTTGGTAGGGAAAAAGAACTGGTGGTGGAGATCATCACCCCGAACTTCCGCGATCACGACAGGGAAGATTTTTTCAAATCCCAGACAATGGGCTACAGCACCCTGCTGATGATGGTCTTGCCTAATGACGAACATCTGCTAACTGACATCAGAATGTACCTGAAAACCGAAAAGTATATCCGCCAGTACCAGTCTACGACCAATAAGGAAAATGTTAAACGCATCCTTTATGATAAGGCTCAGCAGAACATTACCCGTAGGGCGAGCCTTGTGAATCTGTTAAGGCGTTCGCTTGGGGAGTCGGATGTTTATATGAACGGGATGAAGCAGGATTTTGGTAGCGCTTCGGATGGCAAGAACAAACTGGTGAAGGCATTCCAGAACCTTGTGAAACTGGCATACCCTAATCTGAAAATGTTGGGCACGACACAGTTTTCAGAAGATACCATCAAATCCATCATCCGCAGCAACCAAGATGACCTGTTTGGTACGGATGAAACCACAATGTCTGTAGCGGAAAGCGAGGTTCTGAACATCATCCAGCGAAGGAAAATGCAATCCGAAAGAACCTCTCTGAGCGATCTGCGGGATAAATTTGCCCGCATACCCTATGGCTGGTATTCGAACGCCATCTGGAGCCTTGTGGCAAAATTGTACAAGCGCGGGAAGGTTGAACTCATTCAGGATTCCAACCTGCTGGAAGATGACGATGTGTTGATTGCCCTAACCAATAACAGGTATTATGGCAATACTTTGCTGGAACCACAGGTTGACATTGACCCGAAATTGATCAAGGAATTGGCAACGGTGTATAACGACTTCTTCGACGAGCCCTGCCCCGCAAAAGAAGCCAAGGATGTGGCAATTGCTTTCAAAAATAAACTCAACGAGGAACTGGTGTGGCTCAACCAACTGCTGATGAATAAAGAACCATATACTTTCTTGGATGTGCTGACACCTGTTGCCGATTTCATCGAAAAACTAAGCAGAAAGGAATATACCCATTACCTGACCAATGTAAAGACTTTTGAGGATGATTTGCTGGATTACAAGGAAGGGATCATAGACCCGATTAAGAGGTTTTGGAATGGCGAACAGAAGAAGATTTATGACTCCATCCGTGTTTTGTTCAGCGGGAACCAGTCCAATCTGGAATACATCGAATGCGATGAACTTACTGTTCTTCGGAATGCGATGGAACATTCCCAGCCATATAAAGGCGATGTTATCAAAGATGCCAAATCAGCCAAGGATGCATTAAGCAATAAGATCATCAAACTCATTGAAGAGGAAAAGGCTCTTACCAAAGAAAAGATTGAATCTGCTATTGACCGCCTGAAATCACACGATGATTTTAATAAACTGGATGCCGATAAGCAGAAGATGCTTTTAAAGCCTTTTGAAGATGAATTAAACAAATTAAAGGATCAACGCTTTATTGCCAATCTTCGTGAAACACGGGCAAAAGTTACGGGCAGTTTGCTGGAACATCAATTGAACGAAATGGTGCGACTAACCACTCCGACAGATAATGTTGGTGAGCCACTTATGCATTATCGGCGGATTAATTCCATCAAAGTTAATTTTCCCAAAAACGAACTGAAGACAAAAGAGGATGTGGATGCGTATGTGGAAGCCCTGAAGAAGGAACTCAACGAATTAATCGAACAGAACAAACGAATATCCCTGTAGAGAATGAACACAAACCAACTCAAGAAATTTGCGCAGGAAGCACGCATAAAACTTATAGAACAGGTCGGGGCAAAACTTTCCTTTGTGCTGACTGCTGATACGGCTGTATTGCGTGAACAAGCTGGACAACTAAAACAACTGCGGGAAGAATTAAATAGAACCACCAAGCAGCAGTTGATCGAAAAGGTTGCCTATACGTGGTTTAACCGTTTGATGGCGCTGCGGTTTATGGATGCCAATGACTATCAGCCCTTGGGCATCCGTGTCATTACGCCAAAAGAAGGATATACCCTGCCAGAAATGCTGGACGAAGCAAAAAGGGGCAACATACCCGAAGAACTGCGATTAAACAGGCAAAGGGTGTATGATCTGCTGGATAACCGCATACCCAGTTCAAATCCCCAGAATGAAGCATTCAAGGAACTGCTGATCGCGTCCTGCAACCATCTTCACAGCACTTTTCCCTTCCTTTTTGAAAGAATTAATGATTACACGGAACTGCTAATGCCAGATGATTTAACCAGCGACTTTTCAATTGTTACGCAGGTGCGAAATGGGATGCCAGCAGATGATTGCAAGAACGTGGAAATTATTGGGTGGTTATATCAATTTTATATTTCAGAAAAGAAGGATGAAGTTTTCGCTTCAAAGGAAAAAGTTAAAAAGGAAGACATCCCTGCGGCAACCCAGTTGTTCACCCCAAGATGGATCGTAGAATATATGGTGCAGAATACGGTCGGAAAACTTTGGTTGCAGAACAATCCCAAATCCCGACTCAGGGAACATATGCCCTATTTCATTGAATCGGTATCGCTTACGGCAGATGATTATTTGAAAATAAGTTCCCCCGAAGAGATCAGATTACTTGATCCCGCCAGTGGCAGCGGACATATTTTGGTATATGGGTTTGACTTGTTCACCAAGATATATGAAGAACAGGGGTATAACACCAGCGACATTCCGAAGTTGATCATTGAAAAGAACCTTTACGGCTTTGAAATTGATGAACGAGCGGCACAACTTACAGCGCTTGCATTGATGATGAAAGCGCGGGAATACCAGCGCAGGGCATTCAGGAAAGATATCAAGCCAATTGTTTTCTGTTTTCAGGATTTGCGATTGACTACTGGTGAAATAAAAGAATCACTGCGCTTGCTAAGCATACGGGTATCGGATGAACTGATACACGACCTGAATCAAATGCAGCAAGCCACAAATTTTGGTTCATTGATCATTCCACATTCACATTCGACAGAAATCCAACAGGTAGGTGAAAAACTAAAGCAATTACTCACAAATGCTGATGTATTCCAGAGGAATAAAATAGAAGAACTGGTCAGAGCGGATGAGCAACTTAAAGCACTTGCAGAGAAATACCATTGTGTGGTGACTAACCCACCCTATCTTGGTTCCAGAAAAATGGAAGATGCTACATCTCAATGGCTAAAAGATGAAGGGTATTCAGATGTTTCTCGTGACTTGTACTCATCATTTATCAAGCGATGTATTACTTCGAGTATGAAAATGGGCTTAACAGGTATGATTACCCAAATTTCTTGGATGTTTACGAATGATTTTAAAAAATTTCGAACAGTATTTGTTGAACAATATCATTTAGAGAGTAGCATTATTCTTGGTAGTGGGGCGTTCGAAACTATTTCGGGAGAAGTCGTTAAATCTTGCGTTTTCACAATACAAAACAATAAATCAAATTATCTAACAATTTTCATAGATTTATCTAAAACAAACGATAAAGAATCTGAACTTCATAAATCACATAAATACCTTCGAAACATTAATATATATAAAAAGTTAAACCACCAAGCATTTGCTTATAAACTAAATGAAAAAAGTATAGACATCGTATCCCAATCAAAATTAATTGAAGATTTTATTGATGTAAAACAGGGTTTAGCAACAGGTAATAATGACAGATTTGTACGTTTCTATTGGGAAATTGAAAATAAGAAATTCGCGGCTACTGCATCAAATTATAAGTTTGGTATAAAATGGTATCCCTATGATAAAGGTGGTGGATATCATAAATACTATGGTAATTATTTGAATGTAGTGGATTGGGATATGGATGGGGATGAAATCAAGAATTTCAAGGATGCAAATGGTAGTTTAAGGTCAAGACCCCAGAATGAGTCCTTCTACTTTAAAGAAGGATTAACCTTTAATCTTACAGGGAGAATTTCGTTTAGGTATAAAGAACAGGGGCATATATTTGATGTTCAAGGAAGTAGTTTGTTTTTAAAAAAGGAGTCAAATCTGACTTACCAATCATTCTGTGGCTTCCTTAACTCAAAACTTGCTGGATTCTTTACTGAACTAACGAATCCAACAATGGTTACGCAAGTTGGAGATATAAATTCAATCCCGATAGTAATACCCCCAGAAGATACTATAATATATTTTGATAAACTGTCTAATTCGAATATATTAAACTCTTTTGAAGACTGGAACAAATTTGAATCTGCCTGGGGCTTCACAAAATGTTCTCTTATAATTAACTTGGATAACCATTTAAGGAGTATTGATGAAATATATGGGGAGTATACACAGAAATGGCGTCGGAATTTCTATAACCTTCATCAAAACGAAGAAAAAATAAATAGCAAATTCATAGAAATTTACGGCTTACGGGATGAATTATCTCCAGATATTCCTTTAGAAGACATCACAATTCTCCAAGACGAATTAGACAGAAAAGCCCTTGTCAAACTCAATAAGAAATTTGTCCGCGATCCAGAAACCCACCAAGTCCTGAACTACAACGAAATAGAATTGCCCTTTATCCCCCAAGAGATTATGGCGCAGTTCATCAGTTATTCGGTGGGTTGTATGTTCGGGCGCTACAGTCTGGACAAAGATGGATTAGTTTTGGCAAATCAAGGGGAAACCCTTCAAGATTACCTTCAGAAGATCGGCAAATCGGCACAGGAATGTTCCTTCCTGCCCGATGAAGACAATATCATCCCTATATTGGATAATGAATGGTTCGAAGATGACATCGTGGGAAGGTTCCACCAATTCCTGAAAGTAACGTTCGACGAAAAGAACTTCAACAAGAACCTTGCTTTCATAGAAGAACAGATTGGCAAGGATATCCGCAGTTATTTCATCAGAGATTTCTACTCAGACCATATCCAGCGTTATAGAAAGCGTCCGATATACTGGATGTTTTCCTCTCCCAAGGGCTACTTTAATGCTTTGATCTATATGCACCGTTACACGCCCGATACGGTTAGCAATATTCTGAACAAATACCTGAAGGAGTTCATCGGCAAACTGCACACCCGCAAGGAACATCTTCAGCGGGTTCAGATCAGCGGCTCACCGTCTGAAAAGACCAAAGCCATCAAGGAAACCGATAGCATAGACAAAATGCTGATTGAATTGCAGGAATACGAACGCGACGTATTATTCCCGCTTGCAACGGAACGAATATCCATTGACTTGGATGACGGCGTGTTGGTGAACTACAACAAGTTCGGCAAGGCTGTCAAAGAGGTTAGCGGATTAAACGACAAACAGACCAAAGATAAGGTCAGGAAATTTGATTGGATTGACACAACGCAGATACGATGAACAAGATAGAAGAAGCATTATCAAAACTATTTGCCAAGCACCGTATCATCCTCTGGTACGACGAAGGCTCCGAACTAAAGGAAGAATTTGATGCGTTGGCATTGGAAGGCATTGAAAAGGTGGTGGTGGATAAGAATGAGTTTTACGTCAAGTATTTAACCAACAAGCAAAAGCCCAACCAGCAGTTCCTGTTGTACATTCCCGCCAAAAAGCCCGTTCATTCAGAAAACTGGTTGCTGGATATGGAACTGGCGCATTATGTCTTCCAGACCAAACAGGAAGCGATGTTCGCCCAAGAACTCGAACTGGATTATGATTTCACCGCGCTCATTGCCGAACACATAGAATTTTTCAAAAACAAGGATCGCAGAGCATTACTAAAGGATTTGCTGGGCAAGGAAGATGACTTCCAAGCCATCCGTTATAAAATGCTGGCGGTGCTGTTCAATACCGATAATGTCAGTCTTATTTCTTTCCTACAGGTACACGCATCAGCCTATAACGACGGCAATGAACGTTACGACAGGGAACTGGAACGCTATAACCTGAAAACGTTTTACTGGAAGGAGATATCCCGCAAATATGGCTATACCAATGAAAAACCCACAGTATATGATTTCCTTATAGAGGTTTTCAACAATAATTTTTCCATTAGCAAGCGCACAGGTATAGCAAAGGAGTCCAAGATATTAATATCAATGTGGAAGGACTCCATCTCCTACAAGGATGCCTACCGCTCCCTATCCCAAAAGATCGCAGGTGATCTGAAAATAGAGTCCGTGCTGAATGATGCAAGCATTGATGATGTCATCGACGATGATTTGTTCGAACTGATCGACAAGAAAATCATTTCCGAACTGGCACAACTGATCTGTGAAGAAGGCATCTCCGCCGACAGGCTGAGCCAACTGACCAAGAAAAGGGAAAACAAGTACTGGTATCTGGATTACGAAGATTTCTATGCTTGTCTGGATATGGGTATGCAGATGATCAGTTTGATCCGCAAAATTGACAAGACAGAGATCGGATCATTTGAGGATGGTATCAACGCTTATGCGGGAAAACAGTACCAGATTGATTACCATTACCGCAAATACATCTACCATTACCGCAGGGCAAAACAGAACAAAGTCCTGCAACCACTAACCGAAAAGGTGGAAAAGGTTTATTGCAATGATTGGCTACTGGATTATGGCAACCGATGGCAGAAGATCATTGATGGCACCGATAAATGGTACAACCAGTACAAGGTGGCTCAGGGCAGGTTCTTTGCCGACCACGTGCAGCCGTTTGTCAGCAAGGGTCAACGGTTGTTTGTGATCATCTCCGATGCATTTCGCTATGAATGTGGGAAGGAATGCCTGCAAAAGATTCAGGCGGAAAAACGATTCGAAGGTGAACTGGAGCATATGGTATCTACCTTGCCTTCCTATACCCAACTGGGAATGGCGGCACTGCTGCCAAACAAGGCAATGTCCTTCCAGCCAGAATCAGAATATGTGCTGATTGACGGCAATTCTACGCAGGGTGTTCAAGCAAGGAGTAAAATACTGGAGCAGAATGCTGGGGTTCGGGCAGCGGCAATCAACGCGGAAGATTTTGTGAAAATGAACTCCGCCACGGACGGCAGGGAGTTTGTTAAGCAGTATGATCTGATATACATCTACCACAACCGCATTGACAAGGTGGGTGATGACAAGACATCGGAAGAAAAGGTGTTTGAAGCCGTGGAGCAGGAAATAGAGTTTTTGATGGATGTGTTGAAAAAGATCGCCGCTATGAACGGCAACAATATGTTCATCACGGCAGACCACGGGTTTCTTTACCAAAATAAAGAACTTGCCGACAGCGACTTCTCCATTGGGGAAATATCGGGTGATATCTGGAAGGAATCACGCAGGTATGTCATCGGCAAGAACCTCAAGGGTGATGCCAGCACAAAGCATTTCACCGCCGAGCAACTCAACCTTTCGGGTGATGCTGAAGTGCTCATTCCCAAATCCATCAACAGGATTCGAATCAAGGGCGCAGGAGCGCGGTATGTTCACGGTGGGGCAACATTGCAGGAAATCGTCATCCCGCTGCTGAAGGTCGCCAAAAAGCGTCAGGATACCACCAAGCAAGTGGATGTTGACATTATCAAATCAACGGACAAGATTACCACCAATATTCTGGCGGTTTCCTTCCTGCAAACGGAATTGGTCAGCGATAAAGTCCTGCCACGACATATCAGAAGTGCCCTGTATGCCGATGACGGGGAAATGTTGAGCGATCAGTTCACATATCTGTTTGATGTTATGGAAGGCACTGAACGGATGCGCGAAGTGAAGCACCGTTTCCATTTAAGCAGCAAAGCCAGCGGAAAATACAAGAATCAGCGCATCAAACTGGTTTTGGAAGAACCCGTTGAAGGCACCAGCAAGTGGAAGCAGTACAAGGAATACACATATACCCTGAATATTTCATTCACCAACGATTTTGACGATATGTAATTATGAATGAACTGGATAAGAAAATAAACCAGCATTTCGCTGGAAAGGTCGTCCGCAAAGACCTGACCAAGTTGGTCAAAGGGAATGCCATCGTGCCCATATATGTGCTGGAATACTTGCTGGGGCAGTACTGTGCCACGGATGATGAAGAAACCATCGCCCAAGGAGTGGAAACGGTAAAAAGCATCATCGCCAAGCATTTCGTGCACCGTGATGAAGCCCAGTTGATAAAGGCAACCATCCGTGATACCAAATCCCATAGGATCATCGACAAAGTTTCGGTCAGGTTGAATGACAAAAGGGATTTGTATGAAACCTTTTTTGCAAATCTTGGACTGAATAAGGTTGCCATCAATGAGGATATCGTTAAACACAACCAGAAACTGCTTTCAGGTGGCGTATGGTGTCTGATCACAATGGGATATGAACCATCCGAAGAACGGGATTCATCGCCGTGGATCATTGAGAACCTGAAAGCCATCCAGATTTCAAACGTGGATGTGGATGAATTTAAAGAGATACGCAAGCAGTTCACCACCGATGAATGGGTTGATCTGCTGATGCAAACCTTGGGCTTGAACCCAGAGGAGTTCACCTTCCGTTCAAAATTGATCCAGTTGGCAAGGTTGATCCCGTTTTGTGAGAACAATTACAATCTGATTGAATTAGGGCCGAAAGGAACGGGCAAGAGCCACATCTTTTCGGAGATGTCGCCACACGGCATCTTAATTTCTGGTGGTGAAGTATCAAAAGCCAAGTTATTTGTAAATAATAGCAATGGTGATATCGGCTTGGTTGGATACTGGGATGTAGTGGCTTATGATGAATTTGCTGGCAAATCCAAAAAGGTCGACAGGGGGCTGGTGGACATAATGAAGAACTATATGGCAAACAAGTCCTTTAGCCGCGGCAAGGAAGTTTACGGTGCAGCGGCATCTATGGCATTCATCGGTAACACCGATCATCCAGTGCCGTATATGCTCAAACACAGCAACCTGTTTGATTGCTTGCCTAAGGAGTATTACGATACTGCATTTCTGGACAGGTTGCACTGTTACTTGGCAGGATGGGAAGTACAAAAACTGCGCAATGAAATGTTCTCCGACAACTATGGATTCATTGTAGACTATCTGGCGGAAATACTGAAGGAACTTCGGAAAGAAGACCGAATGAATAATTACACCAAATATTTTGAACTTTCAGATACCATCACCACCCGTGATAAGACTTCCATCGCCAAGACGTTTTCTGGGTTGATTAAGGTGATATTCCCCCACGGAGAATATACGGAAGCGGAAGCCCAAATCATCCTTGAGTTTGCCATTGAAAACCGCAAACGAGTAAAAGACCAACTACGAAAGATGGATGAAACCTTCGAACGAGTAGACTTCTCTTACATCAATAAGAAAACCAGCAAGAAGACTTTTGTGCAGACGCTGGAATATATTGAAAATAAAGAACTGCTGGGGCTGCAAGATGACGAGCCGATGCCAGAAGAAGCCGAGCCAACGCCCAAAAAAGAAGAAGCGAAGGCAACTGTGGAGTTGAAGGAAGGGCAAAAGATCATCCGTGATAACCAATCGGGCATATCCTTTGAAATGCTGTTCGGTGATTACCTTGTCGGGGCAAAGCAAATTACCATAACCGACCCGTACATACGCCTGCCTTACCAGTTGCGAAACTTTATGGAGTTTGCCAAACTGGTTTCCACCCGAAAGGATGAACTGGAAGAAGTTACCATCCATCTAATCACATACAACAACGAGGAATTCATCGAAAACTCCAAGGAAGCATTCAGGGAGATCGCTGATTCGCTGGAATCACTTGGCATCATATTCACATACGAGTTTGTAGAAAACACCCACGACCGCTCGATAGTGATGGATAACGGCTGGAAGATAGTCCTTGGGAGGGGGCTGGATATATTCCAGAAGACCAACGGCTGGTATGACATTGCGGAGTATTATCAGGAGAAGCGTTTATGCAAGGGGTGTGAGATTACGTATGTAAAGACGAAATAAGACAATGAAGTATGATTATTGCTGATTTGTATAAGTCAAATGCCCAGATTAAATTTTACAAGGAAGAATTAAACCGATTACCCCTGGCAAACGCGGATTGGGCTCTTCATCGAACCCAGGGAAGTAGTTCTGGATGACCTAAATACTGCCCAAATTTACGTCAGCATCGCCCGAATTTTGCGCGATCTCCTGGAAGGTGGACATTCATATCATCCTGGGGTGAAAGGGCATAAATCGAGGGAGGGCTTATCTTACTGATTTAATACCCAGCGTTGCACTTACGGATTGGAACTACCTTTACATTGAATTATTTAAAGAAATTGGGAATAATATTTGATAATATTATATTTGTATTAATTTTGCCAAGTTTTGAAACATTATCAGGCTTAATTCGTTTATCAAGCATAGTTTAAATGACTAATTTTAAAAATAAGTCTGATTTCAACTTCGATGGATCAAAATTATTAATTGATAGAAGTTTATTTTCACCAAGTATTCATTGTCTTTACTATGGATGTGTTCAATTAATCATTCATTTGCTTATAACTAAATATGGCTATACTGAAGATTCAATAAAAATTGCTATTCAAAATTTGAAAGACAATAAACTGGGTGGAACACATACATTTTACAACACGACAATATATAGAATTGCATATTCAGCCAATAAATATACGGCCTTAGACTTACAAAGAAGTTTATCGAGTTTAAAAATATCTCGAGAAGAAAGTGATTACGAAAGTAAAGAGATTACTTATGATATTTGTCACTTAGCTGAACAAAAGAAAGATAAAATTTTAGAGATTTTAAAGAAAATGTAATATGGAAAGTGTTGATTTTTTGAAAGATCAATTAGAAAAATTATCCAAACGGCATCCTATCAGTATTAAATATCAATTTGATGGATCTTACAATAACCATATAATTGAAATCCATCCAGCTTTTGTATTTGATTGCAACCAGTCATATAGGTTAGCAGAGGCAGATTTGATTTATGATTTCCTGTCACAATTTCCTGAAGAAACAATTCTTTTTGTTAAGAAAGATGACCTCATTAGGGTGACTAATCCTATTTTAGAAATACCAATGATTAACACTGAATATTCTAAACTCCGGAATTGGATTGAACTCATTAAACAAAACTCAACGCCTTTTATAATAGCTCCAGTTACAAGGGAAAAGAGTGGAGAAAATGATTTTGCTTTAGCTGCGTAATATTTAATATATGAAAGGTCAACATTCATCATTTGTATTTAATGGCTATTTAATTCAGGAAAGTCACATAAAACGTGAGCCTAAAACAAAGGAAGATGAATTTCATATTAAAATTGATCCGGTAGGGAATTATTTTGAGATTACACGAGATTTTCAGCTCACACTTAAAGTAAAAGTATGGGAGAAAAACAACAGATTTAATGCGAATGTAACTTGTATTGGATTTTTTAGTTTTGCAGAAGGAGCAAAGGAAAAAGAACTTTCTACATATTTTTACACAAATGCTCCTGCTATCTTATTCCCTTATATTAGATCGTACATTGCGGCTTTAACTGCATTATCCGGAATGGAAGTAATACATATCCCTACTCTTAATTTAACTAATTTATCTGACGAATTAATGAAAAATACTACCATAGTAAAAGGTGATTAATATAATTACAGGGACTTCGGTCTGTTTTCCTTTTACAATTACAACATTTTAATCTTTGGATATTTATTTTCCCCCAAATTCCAGTTATTTCCTCATAATCTCCCGCTTTGGTTCTTCATCGAACCATGAGAAGTAGTCCTGGATGGTTTTCGTGGAGAGGTGACCATTGAAAGTTATTAACAATATGGCCAATCGGGAGGTCAAACCTTTACCTATACCTTTACCTAAACGCAAAATCAGCCAGCCAACATTGATGTTAACTAACTGGTTTTCAACTTGTGGGAGTTACTGGATTCGAACCAGTGACCCTCTGCTTGTAAGGCAGATGCTCTGAACCAACTGAGCTAAACTCCCTTTAAAAAGGGCTGCAAAAGTAAGATTAAAAATTGAAATTTAAAACTAATTTTGGAAACCATTTTTAACAGATGAAAATCCTCCTGTTCAATCCGCCAAGGTCGCCGGAAAATAAAATCCTGGAGCATGCACCCGCAGATGCATTGCCGTTTATCCATAAGAAGCTGATCGGCCCTCCTCTTGGATTATTGACTGTTGCTGCCGCGGTAAAGGATTTTGATGTCACCGTCATCGACCTGAAAGGAGAATATGACATCCATCCTGATGCTCCCGGGTTAAATGACCTGGTTTTGTCATATCTCCAGGAATATAAGCCAAACCTTGTCGGTGTAACTTTCATTGCTTCGGAACTGTACTATGGCCTTGAAATTTTCCGCGTCTCGAAACGATTCGATCCGGAGATACTTACGGTAGCCGGCGGATTGCATGTAACGATCTGTCAGGAAGATTTCGCTGATCAATCAGTTGACATTTTATGCCCGGGACATGCTGCCGGAATATTCCGTGAACTGGTCATCGCAAAGGAAAAAGGATTGCCATTTGAAAATGTCGGCGGTATCATCATTAACACTAAAAATGGGTTCCGCAGTTCTTCGTTGCCTGCCCCGAAATGGGATGCTGCAGGAGAAAACTTTATCATGCCCGACCGAAGCCATCTCAAAAAGTGGCTCTCGACCTACAAAGTCGGTAATGATCCCTCCCCGGTCACATATATTTTTACCTCCCTTGGCTGTCCGTATGCATGTTCATTCTGTTCCATATGGCCGCAGCATAACAAAAAGTATTACATGCGTGATATTGAATCGGTCGTGGATGAACTTAATTACCTGGATGATTATAATGTAGTAAGGTTTGCAGATGCCAATACAATCGTGGATATCCGTTTCATTCATTCGCTATTTGACCGGATAAACGAGGAGGGTATTAAAAAAACCTACATCATGGACATCCGGCCGGATACTGCAGTTAAACATCCTGATTTAATTGAAAAATTGGCTAAAGCCGGGCTGAAAGTGGTCATTTGCGGATTCGAATCATTCCGTGAAGAGGAGCTGAAAAATTATAACAAGAAATCATCTGCAAATAATATTGAAGACTCCATTGAAATATTTCACCGGAACGGTATCATGATCCGTGGTAATTATATTGTTCCGAATGACTATACTGAGAGTGATTTCAGGGCGCTGGCCGATTATGCCGGTTCACATAAGGTTGTATATGCAGGATATACCATCCTGACTCCCATGCCTGGAACAATATTGTATAAGGAAATAAAAGATCAGATCATCGATTTTAATCTTTCAAAATATAACTTCTTCAATTGCGTGCTGAAAACAAAAATACCGGTTGAAAAATTCTATGAAAGTGTCGGGAGTTTATGGAAGATAAAGCTTGGTAAAGATGTCATATGATTTTAATGGTTGACTTGTCAACCTGAAACGGCTTCTATAAACTGATCCAGCTTATTGACGGAGAATGATTTAAAATCACCGGCAATGAACCGAAAGTTACGCGTAAGACCATCTCCGGCGCCACATTCAAAAAAGATATCCACACCCTGCCTCAGCAACATATTCATCGTATCCAGCCAGTTCATCCTGGAATACAGGTTATCGATCACCTCTCTGATCAGGCCATCTCCGGTATTAATAATTTTCTGATCAATATTTGAAATATACCTATAGGCCGGATCTGTAAAATTGATTCCTCGCACGATTTCGGAAAATCCAGGGACTGCATTCTTCAGAAATCCTGAGTGATAGGGTTTTGAAACAGGCAACATATTCGTGCGCAATGCTCCTTCAGCTTTTGCGGAATTTAAAATACGCTTTACTTCATCATACTTGCCCGAAATGATAAATGTATGCGGGTTGTTCTGGTTGCAGATCCGTACATCTTCTGTTCCATGCAACAAATCAAGGATATCGGGCTCGATCAGCCCAACTATCATCCCCATCCCATATTTGCCGGTGGCGGCGACCCCGGATATATTCTCCCAGGCACTTTTCACCAGGAGCAGTCCGTCGATAAAGGTGACTGATCCGCAATAATACATTGCAGCATAGATACCCATGCTGTAACCGGAAACGAAGGCAGGCCTGATAAATTGACTCTTAAGAATATCTGCGATCGAACAACTGAAAATATAACTGATATACTGCGACTTTAGCTCATCGTTTAAAAAGTCATTTTCCCTGAAGTCGAACATGGTCAGATCTACTTTCAGTATATCCGAAGCAACTGCAAGCAGCCGGTCAAAATTATTCTCATAAGCTGGGATCGCCTGCCGCTCTGTTCCGGCATATTCGCTGACGAAGGCCGGGAAAATAATGCATGTTGTAATGACGCTTTAATTTAGGAGTGCAAAATTATCTGAAAAATTACATACTCATTTGAATATTCAAAGTATGATTCAATTTTGCGATATTTTTTTTTAAGAAAAAGTTCTGCAGCATAACCATTCAGATGGATAGAATATTCCCGAAGATTTTTTTCATTAGTAAACAGAATTTCAATGTCTTTCCATGATATCCTGCTGTTGGTCCAGCTCACGCCGAGCGCCTTAAAAAATGCTTCTTTGCAGGAAAAACCCAATGGAAAAGTCAACTGTGAATGAAGATTAAGGTTGCAGGCGATTTCTTCATCAGTATAAACCAGATGGATAAAGCCCGGAATTTCTGTTTTTGAAGGAATATGCTTATTAAACCTGATCAGCTCTTCAATATCAATGCCGCATCCGAGGATTTCATTCATTCGCTGGTAGTTCTGAAAATAAATTAATCAAGTTCCGTGATCTTATTTTCATATTTTATCATCAGGAGCTGGGTATCAATCAATTGCCCTATAGTTTCTACGGGATGTTTAAGAACATATTTACCGACGGTCTTTAGCTCGATATTGAGGTTATATTTCTTCTTGAAAATTTCGATCAGTTCGAGGAACATAAGAGAATCACCTTCCAGGTCGGAAATAATGTTGGTCTGATCATTTATCTTGCTGAGGTCAACCTCGCATTCTTCTGCAAAGAATTGACAGACAATCTCTTTTACTTCTTTTCTGATACTTTCAGTTATCTCTATCATAGGTTGACTTTATTTTTTTAAAAGAAAATGATGCCCGTTTCCGGGATAAAGTTAGATATATTTTTTAAAGACCAATGAAGCGTTATGGCCCCCGAATGCAAAAGAATTTGAAATAGCGCAACGAACAGGCTGCTTTCGGGTTCTATTTGGCACATAATCCAGGTCCAGTTCCGGGTCGGGAATATCCAGGTGTATGGTAGGCGTGATGATATCATGATAAATACTCATCACCGTGACAACACCCTCGATAACACCTGCAGCTCCGACTGTGTGTCCTATCATCGATTTTGTCGAAGAAACAGGGATTTTATAAGCATAATCGCCGAAGACTTTTTTAATTGCCATGGTTTCATACTTATCGTTCAGGGTGGTCGAAGTACCATGTGCATTGATATACCCGACTTCATCCGGCTTCACGCCGGCATTTTTCAGAGCTGTCTCAATGGTTTGCATGATGCCTTCGCCATCTTTCATCGGGGCCATAATATTGTAAGCTTCGCTGGTTATTGCATAGCCTGTGAGTTCTGCATAAATTCTGGCGTTTCTTTTTAATGCAGATTCTTCCGATTCCAGAATCATAATACCGGCGCCTTCGCCGATGACAAATCCATCGCGGTCTTTTGAAAAGGGACAGCATGCTTTTTCAGGATCATTATTCACCGATAAAGCATAAAGTTCATTGAAACCTTCTATCTCCTCCCGGTTAATGATCGAATCGGCTCCACCTGTAATGACGATATCTGCCACCCCATTTTTGATCATATCATACCCGATCCCGATTGCATAAGCTGATGAAGCACAGGCACAAGAAACTGTGAAATTTGGGCCGCGCAGTTTGTATTCGAGAGAAATCCAGGCCGACATGGCATTGCTCATACTTTTCAGCACCTTATTTTTCGCGGTGGTTCCCTTCTCAGTACTGGTGTTAGCAGTACTTACCACACCAAGGATGACGGCACATCTTGATTTATCCTGCGATTCAAAGTCGATAGCAGCATGCCTGACTGCGTCAGCAGCACACACATAGCACATCTTCGTAACCCTGGTCATTTGCTCGGCGGTTCTTTTCCTGATATATTCTGAGGCATATTCCTCAAATGAATCGGGAACCTGGGCTGCGATCCTGGTTTGAAGGCCAGCAGGATCAAACAAAGTAATCGGTTTTACACCGTTTTTTCCGGCAACCATATTTTCCCAGCTTGTCTGCAAATCCAGGCCAAGCGAGGTAATGATGTTCATGCCGGTGATGACAACTCTTTTATGCATGCGGATTCGAAAATTTGAGATATGAAAATTTGGAAATTCGAATGAAATGTGTGTTTTTATGGTTTTATACTCATTAGCAAAATAAAGTAAAATTTTACTTCTATTTTTGTCCGGTAAATATATTTCATCATAAATTTATCAAGATATAAATATATTAAGAGTCATTATGTTTGAATATAAATTCAGTGTGCGTGGATATGAACTGGATTCTTACGGCCATGTTAACCATGCCATTTACCTGAATTATTTTGAGCAGGCGAGGTGGGAATTATTCAGGCAGCTTGACCTGATCGGATATTTCAAAGAGAATGATTTGCTACTGGTTGTTATTGAAATTCAAACCAGGTACATTCGTGAAATCACGCTGTTTGATGAGATGATCATTCGGACAAAAGTGGCAAAAGAAGCGCCCTACCTGGTTTTTAATCACAAAATGTATTTTAACGGATCGAATATTAAAGTGTGTACCTCAACTGTCAAAACCTTATTTACAGATAAGGGGAAATTAGTACGTGATATCCCTCCGGTATTTTTAAATAAACTCATATGACAATGGAATATCAAAAAAGCGACATATGGGAAAGAACCGGAGCGATAGGTGTTTTGTCGTTATACAGTTTACATGAGAATTATCTTGATGAACCTGAGTTCATTAAGATGGAACTGCTTGAGGAGATGTTTAGCGAACCTGGCCTGAAAGGAGTTATTATCAAGGGCAGTGGTCGTCATTTTTCGGCAGGGGCCGACATAGATAAGTTGCAACAACTTGCTAAGGATGAAGCATTGCTCACAAGAAAAATCTCAGCCGGCAAGAAAATTATCCGGTTTATTGAAAATTTAAATATTCCTGTCATAGCCGCTATCAGCGGGGTATGCTTTGGAGGGGGTCTTGAGATAGCGCTGGCATGCCATATCCGAATCTGCAGCGAAAATGCCTTATTCGCTTTTCCTGAAACGAATTATGGCATCATTCCGGGCCTGGGTGGAACAGTAATGCTCACAAAACTCATTGGCCCGGGAAGATCGGCTGAGATTATTCTCTCGGGAGAGATTGTGAATGCTCAAAGAGCACTTGAATTGAAATTAGCTGATTATGTAGTGCCCACTAAGGAATTGCATTCATATACAATTGATTTTCTGAACAGAATGACTGCCGACAGAGACATTAATGTCATCCATTCGGTGATGAAATCCATAAATAATTCTCAGACGCTATCGTATGAAAAAGCGCTTGAAGAGGAAACGAAATTATTCTGTGCCCTGGCAGTCAGAAACATGCAGGACAAACAATAACGCTTGAATGGAACATTCCCCGGCATACAGCAAGCATGTTGACCTGATCAAAAAGGAGGAATTCATCCACTTGTTTTCCTCAGGTGAAAACCCTGAAAGGTGGTTTTCGGAAAAAGAATTAGAAGTATTTTCATTCCCAGAGAATGTCAGAAGTCTTGCCGCCAGGTATTTGATAAAGAAAAGGATTTGTGATCATATCAATGAACCTGCTTACATAAGAGAAATTGAAATCCTGAACGATTCTTTCGGAAAACCGGAGATAATACTGGGAGAGAATATCCGCCATGCAACTGAGCGGGCCGGGATTAAAAAAATACTCTGCTCTGTATCCCACTCGAGGAACTATATCACCGGAATGACAATTTTTTGCTTGTAAATGATGTTGAGAACTATAAGTTGGAAAATAGAGAATAATATTGGCCACCTGGTATTAAACCAGCCTCCGGCTAATATCATGACAAGGTATTTTTTTGATGAGTTGAACCTTCTTACCCTTGAAATCATTCCGGAATCTGAAATAAAATCACTGGTTATATATGGCAATGGCCGTCATTTTTCTGCAGGCGCCGATCATTATGATCTTTCTGACCGGATCAGGGAAAATCTTCCGGAAGGTTATCCTGCAGAATTGCCTTCCTTTTTAAATAAGACAATACAAAGTTTCCTTTACATTGATCAATTACAGATCCCTACTTTTGCTGCGATCAGGGGAACCTGCTTTGGATCTGCATTAGAATTGGCGTTAACCTGTAAATACAGGATTTGTGCCGAAGGTACAGTGCTTGGTTTTCCTGAGAGCTCTTTTGGCTTAATGCCGGGATGCGGCGGCTCAGTTAAGCTTCCGGCAATAGTCGGACGATCAAAAGCAATAGAATTGATCATCAGTGGCAGAAATTTTTCGGCAGCCGAGGCCTATCACTGGGGGATTGTACACAAAGTTGTACACAGAAAGGTATTGATCGGGGAAACCCTGAAAATGGTCAAGGCGTTGATTGAGAGTTAAAAAAAATAAATAAGCATGGCTGATCTGAATAATATTGATGTTCGGGTGACCGGGACTGGAAGCTTTTTACCCGGACTACCTATTTCCATCGATGAGGTTGATTATTTCCTGGGTGAATTGACAGAAGCGCCCAAAAAAATTCAAAATTGGCTGAAACGGATGAAATTGCTGATGAAAGAGATGCTTGAGGTAGAAAGGTATCATTACGCGATTGACCCTGTAACTAGAGAATTTACGGAAGATAATATCACCATGTCTGTCAAAGCAGCGGGAAAAGCACTCAAAATGGCAAATATGCCGGCAGGCGAAATTGAATTTATTGCTTATGGAAGCGCCCACATGGATCAGATGCCGACGGCATCGGTCAGGATACAGGAAGCGCTGGGAATTGATCAATGCGGAGAAATCTCAATTCATGCGAATTGCACATCTGCTTATAAAGCATTGCTTATAGCCCATGATTTCATTAAAAACGGCAGGTATAAAAATGCCCTTGTCATTTCATCAGGTATGTCGTCATCAGAGTTGAAGGCAGAATATTACAACCAGCCAATAGTCAGGAAAGAAGAATTGTTCCTGCGTTACTTTTTAAGTGATGGTGCCGGTGCAATTGTATTGGAAGCCGACCAGTCAGGTAATAGCGGATTGTACGTTGAAAATGTATACATGGAATCGGTTGGCGGGAGTAAACCGAGCGCCATGAAAAACCGGCGACCGGCATACTGGATGAACCCAAAGGAAGAATTCGAGAAAGGTTACCATCATTTGTCGCAAATGTTCCAGGATGAGTTAAGAAAGAATTTTCATGAGGCGGATGGAACTGTCTTTTTCAATGGACTTCAGCGCTTTCTCAGGAAATATCCGGCCGACCTGTCGCGGTTGAAATACTTCCAGGTAAATTTCCCGTCAAAACATATTTCCGAATTGATCATTGAAGAATGTGAATCTTTAGGCATATCCAGGGATACGCTCTATACAAAAATGTCGGGCCTGGGATATGCCGGGCCACCGATGGTTTTTATCTGTCTTGATCAGATCATGCGCGAGGAGCCGTTGGTGAGCGGAGACCTGGTATTAAGCTTCGTGACCGAAGTGAGTAAATTCATGCAGGCAGGTTATACTATGAAATACAGATGATTTTACCGGTTGATCGATTGAAAGAAATCAAACATATTGGTGTAGTTGGTGAAGGGAAAATGGGTACATCCATATTCTTTTATCTGAGCGGTTATGATTTCCGGCTGGCCTGGCTTTGCAGTTCAGAAGCCAAAAGAGATAAAGCTCGGAAAACCTTCAGCAAGAAAATAAACCTCCTGCTTCAATGTGGCGTTTTGACAGAAAAGGATTATGTTTCAAAGCAGGGGAAAACAGTAATTACTGCTGCTTTCGAGGATTTAAAAGATTGTGACCTGGTCATCGAAGCGATTACAGAAGATATTGGTTTGAAGCGAAAACTTTTTGAATCGCTTGACAAGGCAGTAAATATCGATTGCATTTTCACCACAAATTCATCGTCTGTTCTTCCATTGCAGTTATTCCCATCAGAAAACAGGAAAGACAGGTTCTGCGGACTGCACTTCTTTTTTCCTGTGGCGATGAAGAGCATTGTCGAACTTATTGCTCGTTCGTCAACATCCTTGCAAACCAAAGCGTTGCTGAACCAGTTTCTTTCGCGGATAAATAAAAAACCTTTTCACCAGGACGAAGCAAATGCTTTCATTTTGAACCGGTTGTTTCTTGATTTCCAGGCAGGGGCTTACCAAGTTTTCCTGGAAGGCAGATTATCTTATCAGGAGATTGATGAACTGGTAAGAAAACATCTTTTTCCGATCGGAGTGTTTGAATTTTTCGATCATGTGGGGATCGACGTTATGCTTTCATCTGTTAAAACCTACACGAAAGCTATCAGCAATAAAGCATTTTATGCCCCGCTGATTGAAAAAATGGAAGAATTAGTGAAACTCAACCACTTAGGCATCAAGACCAAACGCGGATTCTACGATTATGCACCTCTTGAAGAAGAAGGCATTAAAGCTACAGACAAAGCTACAGACAAAGCTGAAGACAAAGCCGACTATAAACGCAATGTAACAGAACGGCTATGGGATTATTATATCGGATCGGTAATTCCGGTAATTGAGTCGGGTTCATGCTCCCGTGAAGATCTTGCTTATGCCGTAAAAGATTACATGGGAATGGATTCCGATCCTTTCAAACTTCCTTCTTTCAACTTGCTTTAAAGAATTTCCGGCCAACGGCCTCACTCCCCCAGGTAAAACCTCTCCGGGTACTTGGGGGTCACTCCCCGGTAGAAATCCCTGATTTCTTTCATTTGTTTTTCCATATCGCCATTGGGAAAGATCACCTTTCCGACCCCTCCCTTCTTTTTTGCATAATCAAGATAACCTAAGGCGATGGGAACCTGAGCCTGGTTGGCAATGTAGTAAAAGCCTTTTTTCCATTGCCTGACGGGTTTTCTGGTCCCTTCAGGGGTGATGACTATGAACAGGGATTCTGATTTTTTAAATCGTTCGACAACCTGGTCGACCATTTTGCTGCTGCGGCCGCGATCGACAGGCAGGCCGCCCATGTGGAGCAGCAGGTGTTTAAACGGGAACCGGAAAGCCTCCTTTTTGATCAGGAAACTTGCCTTGACGCCTAGCACCCAGTAGGCCAGCCGCCCGATGACAAAGTCCCAGTAACTGGTGTGGGGAGCTACGGCTATGACACACTTTTTCGTTCCGGGAGGAATGACACTGGTGATCTTCCAGCCCATCAGCCTAAGAATTAATCTGGAAAAAAGGATTAACATGAAAAGAATTTAGGAAAACAAAATTAGGAAATATATAGTTTAATTATTGTGCCGATCCTTTCGCAGAAGCAGTATTTAAATTTCCCTACCTTTGCGGTTTGCGGTGTAATCACATCCTGTGAAGAAATTCCTTTCATACTCTTACATGACTGGTGCTTGCGTGATGATTTCCGCATTCATCTTATCTTCCTGTAGTCTAACCCATTCCCTGCAGCCCGAAGAATATCTCCTGATAAAGAATCATATAAAATATACCGGCAAGAATCCCGGGATCAGCAGCGATGAGCTGTCTTCTATTGCCAGGCCAAGGCCCAATCGAAAATTCCTGGGTATTTTCAGACTTAAAGCATATCTGTATCATTTAGGTACGAAAGGAAAACAAGAAAGTAAATTCAGGGTCTGGCTGCGTGACGGGGCCGGAGAAAGGCCTGCACTTTTTGATTCTTTAGCGTCTATCAATTCCACCGGCGAGATGGAATCCTACCTTAACAAGGTTGGGTATTTTTATTCAGATGTCAGCTTTGATACCAGGCATCTCAGGAATAAGAAAGTAATAGTTGATTACCTGGTCAATCCTTCTGCTCCTTACCGGTTAATAACAGTGGAATATGGCATTGAAGACAGCGTCCTGCTTCAGTTTATAAGGAATAGTAAATCGGAAAGCAAGATTAAGCCCGGTTCGATTTACAATGCCTTCGATCTTGATGATGAAAGGGGCAGGATAACAGATATTCTGCAAAATAATGGTTATTACTACTTTAACCGTGATTTCGTCTTTTTTGAGATCGATAGCGCTCTAAACAACCGGGAGATGAATCTTAAGGTAAAGATCAAGCCCAATATGGTTGCTTCCGTAACCGAGCCCTGGAAAATCATTCCGCTGCCCCATAAGCGCTATTTTATCCGGAACATATATATCCGGCCGAATTTTGATCCACTGGCACAGCCAGACATTCAAATGGATACGCTTAAGTTTACTGTATATTATAAAGATAAGAAGAAAAGGCCAAGTGATTACTATATTCTCCACCAGAAAAAGGACAATATTCAGCCCAGAACGATTGTCCAGTCGGTTTTTATAAAGTCCGGCGATTCGTATCGCAAGGTCGATATCAGCAAGACACGGTCGAGAATAGCTGAACTGGGCGTTTTTGGTTATTCCAATATCCGTTTTGTGGAGGTCCTGACACCGGATACTGCTTTAAGAGGGTTACTGGATTGTAATATTGACCTGTCGAAGAGAAAACTTCATTCATTTACGGTTGAAACCGAGGTGACCAATTCAGGCGGAAGGCCTGGTATCGGCTTGAACTTCACTTATCAGAACAGCAATATTTTCAGAGGATCTGAGACTTTACGACTCAAAGCAAGGGGGGCAATGGAAGCCCAGAAAATATTCGGCAACAACGTTGCTTATTCCGCGGCCACTCCATTTTTTAATACCATCGAATCCGGCCTGGAAATGAGTATCATATTCCCTCGTTTTTTAATCCCGGTCAGGCAGGAAAGATTTCCCAAGTACTTCAGACCAAAAACTACGACAAGCCTGGGTATCGGTTATGAAATCAGGCCGGAATATGAAAGGTGGCTGACCAGTCTTTCTTTTGGATATGACTGGAGAGAATCGGAAAGAAAACGGCATCAGCTCTTCCCGTTTGACTGGAGTCTTGTCAATGTAACGCTATCGCCGGAATTCGAACAGCAATTGAAGGAAGTGCCAAATGACCGTATTAAAAATCAATATAAGGATAACCTGATCACGGCTGCCAGGTATTCTTTCACCTATAACACACAGGATATCCGGAAAATCCAGAACTTCTTCTATTTCAAAGGAAACTTTGAGACAGCCGGTAATGTATTAAAAACTGGCAGCACTATTTTCAATGCAAAGACAGACACCCTGGGGCATTATATTTTATTTGGCATCCCTTATGCGCAATATGTCAAGATTGACGGCGACATTCGTTTCTTTGACGTAATCAGCCGGAGTAATTCTGTGGCTTACCGTTTGTTCATGGGCGTCGGCATTCCTTATGGCAATGCTGAAGTCTTACCGATGGAGAAAGGATTTTATGGCGGAGGTGCCAATGGTATGCGGGGATGGCCATATCGTTTGCTCGGGCCTGGTTCATATGAGAATCCGGAAGACAATTTTGACCGTATGGGTGATGTTCAGTTTGAGGCGAACATAGAATTACGTTTCCCGGTTTACAGTTTTATCAAAGGCGCGCTGTTTACCGATATTGGCAATATCTGGCTGTTAAAAGATGCCGAATCCTATCCCGGAGGGAATTTTAGTTTCGGCAGATTTTATAAAGAGTTAGCGATCGATGTAGGACTAGGAGTAAGGCTCGACTTCAACTTCTTCCTCATGAGGGTTGATTTTGCGATCCCCTTGTATAATCCCGCAAAACCGGAAAGCAAAAGGTGGGTTTTAAATAAATGGCAATTTTCAGATGTAATAATCAACTTCGGGATAGGTTACCCATTCTGATTCTTACAGCGGAAAATGCGCTAAAGCGCATTTAAATTCAGCTATCGCGCTTTCCGGCATTTAACCAACGTATGGCTGATCCCGATATGATCCGTTATTTCCTCAATCCTTAATCCTGCTGCCTCTATCATTCTGTGCATGTCTGATGAATGGTACATGCGGCTATTGCCGTTGGCCAGGCAGGTGAAGTAAAGCGAAGTAGCATTGAGGCTGTATGAAGAAGCTTCATATTTCTGCCGGTCCCAGAAAAGTTCCAGGATATAGAGGGCAGAATGATTGTCCATTGCCCTGACAGCCCTGGTGAGGATGCTGTGGATCTGCTCTTCGGAAAAACAATCGAGGAACTGGCTCATCCAGATCGCATCAAATCCCTCTGGTAAGTCGTTTTTATGGTCGAGCATATCAGCCGCAAAGAAGTGGATTCTTTCTCCAAGCCCTTTTTCGGTGATGATTTTTTGGGCTGCCTTCAGGGTATCCGGAAGATCGACTATCGTTACTTCTAATCCGGACATTTGTGTCACACACTGAACGGCAAATTTGCCGGTATTTCCTCCCACATCCATTAAAGTAGATGGATTATCTTTAGCAATCAGGGGGATGATCTCCGGGAAAGCGATATCAGAGTAGTAATGGTCGAAGCCAAACCAGCTTTTCTTTGTCTGCTCAGGCAGGAACTGCAACCCGGGATATATTGTTTTCCAGTCGCCAAACACTTTCAGGCCTTCCGGTTTGCCATTTCTGACCGATTCTTCGAGGAAGAAAAATGGCTCATAGCAGACATCGTGGACGAAATCCATATTAACCATGGTCATGCTGTCGTTCAGGATGAAAAAGCCGGTTTTGGTCAGGATATATTTTTCATCCTGCATCATGACAATGCCCATGCTCAGACCCGCATCCAGGAGAACCTCCACGCCATATTCCGAGAGGTTCAGCCGGTCAGCAACATCCTTTGAAGGAACACCAGAAGATCCGGCTTCGCTAACCAATTTCAGGATTCCTAGTTTAACCAATGCACGGGCTGCCTGGAACATCACAGGGCCGAAGGCTATCTTTTGTGCTTCTGTTTTTGCTTCAAATGCTGATCGTTTATCGTTACCGAAATCTTCTTTTTTCATCTTTATTCTATAAAATTAAGGTGTAAAATGATGGCGCGAAGATAGTATATATAAGTTCAAGGTACCAATTGGATCAGTATGCCCTTCTGGCTGGATAATCCATCCTGGTGACGATATCGCCGGCGTATTTATTTACCCAATGGATTGTTTCACTGGTAACCTCATAGCTGTCGTGTCTAAAACCGGACATTTCATCCATGTAGCTTTCAAAATACTGCAGGGAATCTTCAAAGCCGGATATATCAAATTGATCGAAGATCCTTCTCAAGCCTTCAATGGCATTTTGACTGAAATCCTCAAATTTGATTTCCATCAGATTTTGTGGAGGGATTTTATCCTTATCAAGATAATAATGCCTGACCATATCAGCATAAACACGGGTTGATCTTTCGCGTGTCAGTTCTTCATTGGCATCCTGAACTTGAATAACAGGCATGACTTCCTGGAAAAAACGATAAAAAGACTCGACAGTCTTGTAGGGATCGCGGTAGAGGAAGATAAACCTGGCATCAGGGAACATTTCGAGAATTTGACTGATCCTTGCCATATTTGAAGGGTTTTTGGAGATAAACCTGTCTCCTTTCTTGTTCAGGATTGCCTTACGGATCAGCTTTAAATATTCAGACTTCCACCTGGCGATAAGTTTATCGTCCAGATCTTTCATGAAAAGTTCCTTATTATAAAACCGGTCAAAATCTTTCGGGAAACAAAGAAAATTATAAAAGCTGATATCCTGTACGTTAGCAAGGGCAATTTCTTCTTCCTGCGGAAGGTCCATGCCCATTTTTACATCATCAAATGGCCGGTGTGTAGGCCAGAATTTCCCGATAATAGGTTTAAACCACCAGGAATGACCGAGATGGTTGGGGAAGACGGTCTGATAGGTTGTGATATAAGCTGTGCCAGGCGCACGGCATAGCAGGTTATGGAGAAGTGTGGTCCCGCTTCTCCAAAAACCGATGATAAAAACCGGTGGTTTCGAAATGCTTACCCTTCTGATCCTTCTTCTCCAGGTCAATTCTTCCCACCAGCGAAACGGTTCCAGGATACAACTCACAATAACAGTACCTGCAACCCTTCCGGCATATTTTATATCCAGGCTATGACTTACAAGCAGATGTATAATATGGGATACAGAACCTCCCGCTAAAACGGTGATTAAAAATGAAAACCGTCTTCTGACTTCCTTATTACTCATAAGAACCGGAAAATATTACTCTTCGAAAATCAAATATATAAAATCCTTCTATATACTCTGTAGCATTTGATAATTAAAGATTAATTACTTTTGATTTTGCCCAAATTAAGCTGTTAAATGCTGAATATGAGATTCAAATTAGTCTTTCTGATTTTAATTTTATTCTTTCCCGCTTTAATGGCAAAAGGGCAAGGAGCTTTCTTTAAAAAAATATTTACCGTCACATATGACACCAATTATATTTCAACTTATATAGCCGATTATACTACCCGGGTTTATGGTTCAGTGAAATACAGTAATATGGGTTTCAACGACAACTTAGTCGGGAAAAGCCTGGCATACACGCCAAATAACAAATTACTGCTCGGGATTGGTGTTAATCACGGAATTCTCGGATTAAATATCGGGATAAATTTTCCGTTTGTAAACCAGGATGATGAAAAATACGGGAAGACAAAGTATTATGATTTCACCATGAGGTTTTTTGCGCCTTGTTTCAATGCAACGATATATCTTCAGAATTACAAGGGTTTTTACCTGAGAAATACCAAAGATATGATCCCCGGCTGGCAGGCAGGCGATCTTTATTATATCCGAGGGGATATCCGGTCATGGACTATAGGCCTGGACGTAAGTTACATCGTTAACAGCAGTAAGTTTTCTTACCGTGCTGCCGTATTGCAGAATGAATGGCAGAAAAAGAGCGCCGGGTCTTTTCTTGTGGGAGGAAGCTTGTTTTATAATTCTAACGTCGGCGACTCATCCATCGTTCCTTCTCAGCTTTATTATGGTTTATTTTATAATAACATGAAGTTCGACCGGTCTAATAATTTCTCCATAGGGCCTATATTAGGTTATGCATATTCTTTTGTGATTAAAAAACATTTTTTCATCATCGGTGCGATCAATGGCTCGGGGAATGTTGGTTATACCCAACTTCTCCTTGTTGATAACGAGAACAAAGTCAAATCAGGTTTAGTCCTGGGTTTTAGAGCGGAAATTTTTATTTCAGCCGGGTATAACAGTGACAGATGGTATTTCGGGGTTTCATTCACGAATATGTCTGTTGTCACGCAGGCACCTGTTTCTGATCGGACTATCAGTTATGATACAGGAATGTACCGTTTTAATATCGTCAGGCGGTTTTCAACTAAAAAGCCGATCAGGCTTCTCAATCCAGGCATTAGCCGCTGATACGGCATAAAGAAAAAAATCTTAATCAGAGATTCATCAGTTTTTTGTAATTTTACCCCTCTGAAAGTCAGAAACTAATTTTAAGATCCACTAATCTGAAATCATATGAAAAGTCCTCTACGCTTTTTCATTTTATTATTGATGTTACCTGCGTTCTTTTATGGCCAGCAGCTTGAAAACCCGGGTTTCGAAAATTGGGAAAATGCGGGTACAGTTAGAGACGAACCGGTCGACTGGAGTACAATTAAAACATGTGATGATCCACTAATAGCTCCTCTTACACCTGTCACGTTTGACCGGAGCGAAGACGCCCATTCAGGGAATTATTCACTTAAATTGTACAATGTCTCCATTTTCAACCTGGTAGCCACCGGTGCTATCACTAATGGAAGATTTCATGCCGAGTTTGATTTCGACGCCAGTTACTCTTACACCGATCCAGGTGACCCTAAATGGAACACTCCTTTTACTGCCCGCCCTGACAGCCTGGCCGGCTGGTTTAAATTCTTCCCGAAGGAAGATGATGCCGCCCAGTTCAAGGTTATTCTTCATGTCGATTCATGTAAATTACCTGAAAACGGCACCCTGCCCAACTGGGTGGGTATGGCGGTACATGTCACCGAACGCGGTGTCACCTATGATAATTGGACCCGCTTTTCTGTGCCTTTCACCTATTTTAATGATAGTACCCCTGTATATGTCCTGACAGTTATTAATTCAGGAGACAGCACCAGTGCAATCGACAGTAGCTACCTGCTGGTCGATGATCTGCAACTGATCTATCCTCCATCAGGCATTTCCAATCCCGGCATTACCGAATCTTTTCTTTTCACTGCTGATGAAAGGCTGGTTATAAAGCTTAATCCCGAGGAAGAGTACTTTCATCAATGGTTCTATCTCATCGATGTGACTGGCCAGACCGTTCTTTCGAAACAGCTTGACAATAACCAGGTCATGCTTCCGGCCAATTTGCCGCAAGGGGTCTATGTTGCAGTCCTCAACGGCAAGAACCGGCGGTGTGTGCAGAAAGTAATGATTCGGTAGCGGATGGGCAGGCAAATTCTAATCTTTGCAGCCCTCATCTTCAGCATAGGGCTTTATGGCCAGGGACAAGGGACTTTCCGTGGCAGCGTAAGGGACAAACTGACTAACGAGCCGCTGGTTGGGGCCAGCATCATCCTCAGGCTTGACCGCTCTTTCGGTACGGCAGCAGATATCAACGGGGAATTTTCCCTGTTGCTCAATCATGGTTCTTACATATTTGAAGTGTCTTACACAGGCATGAAATCCGATTCGGTTTCTTTTCATATCGAAGCCGGCCAGGTCATAGAGCGGAACATATTGTTGGATCCATTTGTCAGCCAGTTGCAGGGGGTGGAGATCAAGGCGGGGAAATTTGACCGCCCTATCGAAGAGATGACGGTTTCCATGGAGATCATCAAAGCCGATCTTATTGAAGCGAAAAATACGCAGAATATCCAGACTATTCTTGATTACACGCCAGGTCTTAACATTCTTGACAATGAGCCCCAGATTCGCGGCGGGAGCGGTTTTACTTTCGGCGTGGGCAGTAAAGTGGCCGTTCTCGTAGATGATATGCCTATGCTTTCCGGTGATGCCGGCCGTCCATACTGGGATTTTATACCTGTCGAAAATATTGAACAGATCGAAGTGATCAAAGGGGCATCCTCGGTGCTTTCCGGCACCTCAGCCTTAAGCGGGGCCATTCACATCAGGACAGCGATGCCTGGTGACAAACCGCTTACCAAAGTAACGGTTTTCTGCGGTGCTTATACCCCACCCTCTGATCGGAGCCAGAAGTGGTGGAATGATTATCCTTATATCACCGGTGCCAATTTCCTGCACCTCAGAAAAATTGACAATTTTGACTTTGTGTTAGGCGGAAACCTTTACTTCGATCATGGCTATATCGGTGCGCCAAGGCCAGGCCCTTTTGTAACGGATACAATCTCTAATTTTGCTGACTCTGAGATGGCAACCCAAAGGGCAAGAATTAATTTCACCCTGAGGCAGCGCTCAAAGAAGTATCAGGGCCTGAATTACGGTGTTAATGGCAATTTCATGTTACAGCATACTCCCATGGTGCTGGCCTGGCTGGATGATACCTCTGGCTTTTTCCGTGCATATCCCGGCGCCGTTTTCCTGCAAGATCAATTCATCGGCAATCTCGACCCTTTCGTCAATTATTATTCGAAGGTTGGTTTCAGGCACAGTTTTAAAGCGAGAATTCTTTACAACAATACTCATCAATCTAATAATCAAGATATTAAGAGCACTTTTATATTTGCTGATTATAATTTCCGCAGAGATTACGAATTCCTCCAGGGCCTGGAATTTATAGGTGGACTGTCCGGACAGTATGCTTTCGCAAATGCAGATATGTATCAGGGAGGAGGAAACGACATCAACCGCTTTTACAATTTTTCCGGCTACGCCCAATTCGAAGACAATCTTTTCAAAACCCTTACCCTATCCGTTGGCCTCAGGGTTGAGTATTATAATATGAACGGTACTGAAAATGATTTCAAGCCGATTTTCAGGGCAGGCCTTAACCTGAAAGTAATGAAAGAAACTTATGTCAGGTTTTCTTATGGTCAGGGGTACCGTTTTCCGACAATTGCCGAACGCTACATCCGGACAAATGTCGGCACTTTTGGCGTTTTTGAGAACCCTGAGCTTAAACCTGAAAAAAGCTGGAATGCAGAAGTTGGTGTAAAACAGGGCTTCAAATTTTTCAAGTACTTCGGATATATCGATATTGCGCTGTTCCAGCAGGAATACGCGAATACTGTAGAGTATCTGTTCGGATTCTGGGATTCTACATACTCTACTATCGGAGGAGCAGGGTTTAAGTTTCTGAATACAGGCCATTCACGGATCATCGGTGCTGACATCTCTGTTTCCGGGGCCGCCCAATTGGCAGATAAGGTGACTTTGCGTACCATTCTCGGTTATAATTACATTTTGCCGAAGACATTAGATCCGGATTATGTTTACGCAGTGGATATCTATGATACTAATTACAGCTATAACAACACAAGTCTCGATCCATCAAATAACATTCTGAAATACAGATTTCTTCATACCTTCAAAGGCGATATAGAGCTGAACGTTTATTCCTTCTCCGTTGGATTCAGCGCGAAATATTTCAGTAAAATTGAAAATTTGGATCTGGCCATTAAAAAATTTGAAGAATCAACTGATGCTGCCGGTGGGTCCATCCAGCGTATCAGATACATGGATTATTATGAAACCAATAACACAGGCAAATGGATATTTGATCTGCGGGCCAGTTATAAAATCAGCGAGCACCATGAGGTGAGCCTGATCAGCAATAACTTCATGAACAGCATTTATTCTCTCAGACCGCTTAAAGCAGAGCCGTTGCGCAGTGTGATGGTGCAGTATGTGTTGAAGATATAGGGCAGTTGACAGTTGACAGAAGGTAGTAGGCAGTATTCAGAAGATTGAAGATAAATATGGAAGATTTAATACTCACGAAGATCATTGTAACCCTCGGACCGGCCAGTACCGGTGTGGAAAACATCAGGCAGCTGATCTCAGAAGGCGCCCGGATTTTCCGGGTCAATTTCTCTCATGGGAGCTTTGAAGGGTTCTCCGAACTGATTGATCAGGTTAGGATGGCATCCCATGAAACCGGCATCCCTGTTGCTGTCCTGGGCGACCTGTCAGGTCCGAAAATCAGGATCGGAAAAGTTGCTGACCCCGGGATCACCCTGCAGAATGATGGAATGGTGGAATTTACAAGGGAAGAGACCACAGGCCACCTTGCAGATGACGGAACCGCTGTATTTTCGACCACTTTGCCCAGAATCATAGAAGAAGTTGAACCCGGGCAAAGGGTGTTGATCGACGATGGCAATATCGATCTCCGCTGCACGGGCAAAAACGCAGACCGCCTGTTATGCAAGGTAATCCAGGGGGGGCTTGTTACATCAAAAAAGGGAATTAATCTACCGGAAACCCAATTGTCAGTCCCTGCATTAACCCTATGGGACCTTAAATGCCTTGAATTTGCTGTTAAAAAGCAGGTTGATTACATTGCGCTCAGTTTTGTCAGGAGTGCTGGCGATGTCAGGTTGCTCAAAGATCATTTAAAGGCATTGGGGGCCAGGCCATATGAACCTATATTATACCGCGATACAGATCTAAGCATGCTACCGGTCAATTCGCTTTTTATTCCCATCATCAGCAAGATCGAAAAGCCGCAGGCGATAGACGATCTTGATAATATCGTTTCCGAAAGCGACGGGATCATGATTGCCCGGGGTGACTTAGGCGTGGAAATGGAATTGGCGGAAGTGGCGATTTTACAAAAAAGGATCATCAGCACCTGTCACGATTATGGTGTGCCTGTAATCGTAGCCACCCAGATGCTTCAGAGCATGAAAGAGTCCCCCACGCCAACCCGTGCCGAGGTGTCGGATGTTGCCAATGCGATTTTCGACGGTGTAGATGCTGTCATGCTTTCCGGTGAGACGGCAATAGGCAAATGGCCGGCAATAACGGTCCGTATGATGAGCCGCATCGCCCGGCTAACCAACCGCTATATCCGGGAGCAAAAGATCAGCCATCCCATCCCGAAGCACATGCAGGAATCCAGGTACCGCACTGCCGCATTAGCGCATGGGGTTAAATCGATCGTGAAAGATATTGATGCCAGATTAATCGTCATCTGGTCAAAATTTGGAGGAGGAGCGCTATATCTATCCCAGCTTGATATCCCAAGGCCTATCATTGCTTTCAGCGACGTGCCGGCAACATTGAACCGGTTGTCCCTTCTTTACGGCATACATCCGGAATTTATGAACCAACCTATGAGTGCCAGTGACTTCATCCGGGATGTTGATGCTAAAATAATTGAAAAAGGTTGGGCAATAAAAGGAGAAGTTGTTGTTTTTGTTTACGGCGAACCTATCCAGGCCAGCGGGGTAACCAATAGTATTTATATTCACTATCTTTAGGTGGTCATTTGGTTACACACAAGTAAGAGTGATATTGATATTCTTGTAAGGTTCAAATCGACCCTATCACTTCTCCAACAAGTCCATGTTGAGAATCTAATTTCTCAAAAGCTGGGCATTAAAGTCGACCTTGTTACGGAAGGGGCAATCAAGAATACCATTATAAAAGAGAGTATTCATGAAGATCTTCAAATTATTTATCAATGATTAAGAACGATCGGAATCGCATCCTGAAATTCCATGGCAAGACATGGCTGGAATGAAACTCCCCGCCGCAAGCAGCGGGGTATCTGTTTAACTGACGGGTTAACCCGTCAGTTAAAATACTTTCGCCCCAAGGGGCGGGGAATTAACCTAACAAGATTAAAGCACAACGGATACATTTTAACCAAAGGCAATCAATTGAAAGACTTTAAATTGCAATTTGCTCACCTCATTGATAAGGCGAACAAAACCCGTCAACTTGGTTTGTTCAATTTCAGGGCTTTGTTAAATTTATCCATGTTACTTGTCGAAAGTGAAGCAAAAATAAAAGACAATTCATTGACCGACAAGAACGGCCAGTTGGTAATACGAGTAAACGACCCCGCCAGCAGTAGCTGACGGGGTGAGCCTCTCACATCATTCCATCCTCTTTTTTTCAGCCTGCAAAGCGTAATTGTCGTAACAATAAAATGAACATATCAGACCATTAAACGTTAATTTTGATGTTTATTACAACATGATTCTTTACTATGACCACTCTTCATTTTAAAACGAATATCAAATGCAACGGATGCATTCAAACTGTCACTCCATTTCTTTCAGGAATAAAAGAAATCAAGGAATGGAGCGTCAATCTTAATTCTTCTGAAAGAACGCTTACCGTTGAAGGCATTGAGATAAAACCGGATGTTATCATATCTGCCCTGGATCAAGCCGGTTACAAAGCCGAACAAATCTGAACCTTGTCACAAGTCAGTGAAATATACCGGGTCGAGGGCATGTCGTGCGCTGCATGCGCCATCAGCGTTGAAACCACCCTTTCAGCCTCTCCGGGAGTGGAAAAAGCTTCAGTGAATTATGCTATGAATACTGTTTCGATTGACTATAACGACCGCCTGACAGATATCGGGCAATTAAAGTCGGCACTGCAGGCCATCGGTTATGATCTGGCGGAAGATCCGGGCAAAGACGTCGAAAAGTTACAACAACAGGAAGGAAAGCGGTTGTCAGCCAGCCGAAGAAAAACCTTTTTTTCTATTGGCTTTTCCATCCCGGTTGTCATTCTGGCAATGGCTTTCCACACGGTCCCTAACGTAAACTGGATTATGATGCTGCTGACCTTACCCGTCCTGGCCTGGTTTGGCCGGGAATTTTTTATAAATGCATATAAAAGAGCTATTCATCTGAGTGCCAACATGGATACCCTCGTAGCTATCGGCACGGGATCGGCTTTTATCTTCAGCGCTTTTAACACACTTTTCCCATCCTATTTAATAAAACAAGGGTTTGAGCCACACGTGTATTTTGAAGCTGCTGCCGTGATTGTTTCCCTTATTTTATTAGGAAGATATTTCGAAGAAAGGGCAAAGTTCCGCACTTCAGGGTCCATCAGGAAACTAATGGGGTTTAGCGTAAAGACCGCTACCATAATCAGGGACGAAATTGAGATTGAAGCACCTATTGATCAGGTTATTAAAGGAGATATCATCCTCATCAGGCCTGGTGATAAGATTCCGGTTGACGGTCGTGTTATTTCAGGCTCCTCTTCGGTGGATGAAAGCATGATAACGGGCGAATCGCTGCCGGTTTACAAGCAAACGGGAGATATACTGATAGGCGCTACGATTAATAGCACTGGCAGTTTAAAAATGGTCGCCGACAAAGTCGGTGAAGAAACTATGCTTGCCCAGATCATCCGGAAAGTACAGGAGGCCCAGGGCAGCAAAGCGCCGGTGCAAAAGCTGGCTGACCGCATCGCGGGGATATTCGTCCCCGCTGTGATCGGTGCTGCAATTGTGACTTTCCTGGGATGGTGGTTTTTCGGCCCCGCCCCCAGCCTGACTTATGCGTTCATGACCTCGATCACGGTGCTGATCATTTCCTGTCCATGTGCCCTGGGACTGGCCACGCCAACGGCCATTATGGTCGGGATCGGTAAAGGCGCAGAGATGGGTATCCTCATCAAAGACGCGCGGAGCCTTGAAATTGCGCATAGCCTCGATGTCATCGTGCTTGATAAAACGGGCACAATTACCGAAGGCAAGGCGAAGGTGACGGGATGGCATTGGGTTAAGGAAGATATTGACCGTGACAGGATCAGGAGTATTGTACTTTCCGCCGAAAAACTTTCAGAACATCCCATAGCAAGGGCTATAGTAAAGAATCTGAGCTCGGATAACTTACCGGAAACAACTGTTGATTCTTTTGAAAGCATTACCGGGAAAGGCATCAGGGCAGAAATTGCCGGAGATGTTTACCTGTCAGGCAACCTAAACTTAATGGATTTATACAAGGTTTCAGTTCCGGAAACAGCGCAACTAATCTTTGATAAATGGACGGAGGAGGCTATGTCTGTCAGCTTTGTGGCTTCCGGCCGGCAGCTTCTCTGCCTGATTGCGGTTGCTGACCCTATAAAAGATGATTCGGCGGAAGCGATACGGCAGCTCAGGGAAATCGGGCTGGAAATCCATATGATCACCGGCGACCACAAAAAAGTTGCTGAACGGATTGCCAAAGCTGTTGGCATCAAGCATTTCCGTGCAGGTGTGACTCCGGCGGAAAAGCTGGATTACGTGAAAGAGCTCCAGGGAGCAGGGTTAAAAGTGGCCATGACGGGCGACGGGATCAATGATTCGCCGGCACTGGCGCAGGCTGATGTTGGCATTGCCATGGGCACCGGCACAGACGTGGCGATGGAAACAGCGGAGATCACGCTTGTGAAAGGCAGTCTGAACAAAATCGTCAGCGCAATCAGCTTATCCCGCAGAACCATGCATACCATCCGGCAGAACCTCTTCTGGGCTTTTTTCTATAATCTCATCGGGATACCGGTAGCAGCCGGGGTACTGTTCCCGTTTTTCGGCATTCTTTTAAATCCGATGATTGCCGGGGCAGCTATGGCGTTCAGCTCGGTGTCGGTGGTGATGAATAGTCTTCGATTAAAAAATATTAAGTTCTGATTGCTAATTAAAATTCAGAGCCCTTTCCATTTCCTCCACCAGTTTGAACTGAACCCTCGCCCTTTCGAGGTTATGATCCGGATGATGGATGCGATAATAGACATCTCCGTTTAAATAATCCGTCAGGAAACGAAGGCCGATAATAAATGTAAGGAAGATGGGTGCGTAAAGCAAAAGTTCGAGTTCATGCTGATTCAGAAAACTGCCGGCTTCCTTGAGGTAGCCTTTTGTGAATGCTTGATAGACATCTTCATTGAAATGAACCTTCCCGAGGTCCCGTTCATCTTCCAAAGCCGTGTTAGCTATCGTGCGCAGTGCATCGCCGTAATCGAAATGCACATAGCCCGGCATGACCGTATCCAGGTCGATTAAGCATTGTGCCTTATTATTCCGGTCGAAAAGGACGTTGTTCACTTTGGTATCATTGTGTGTTGCCCGCACGACAGCCTTTTCCTTCAATGACGCGTAATACGATTTCATCTGCCCGAAACGCTGTTCCACGAAACGTATATCCTCCGGAACCCGTGCAATCTGCCCGGCTGGGTCGATGCTTTTAGCCTGTTCATACTGGCTGATTCGGAAATCGATGTTGTGGAAATCAGGGATAGTATCTACCAGCCGGGTATCCAGATCGGCCAGCATGGCCTGGAAGAATCCTATGGCTTTCCCTGCTTCAAAGGCCTGGGGCAGCTCAGTGATTTTCTGGAGTGAGAATGTGTCCGGGATAAAGACATACATCCGCCAGTAAACTTCATTTTCATCCAGGTAAAAAGACTGATCGTTTTTTGTATAAACTAATGTAAGCGACTCAATATCAGGATTATGTCCCTGAAAGCCGGTAAGTTTGGAACGGATATGCCTGGTAACGGCTTCGATATTTTCCATCATTCCCGGTATATTCCGGAAAACGAAATGGTTGAGCTTTTGAAGGATATAATCGGGCTTATGGTTTCCCGTTTCCACCAGATAAGTCTCGTGGATGTGGCCTTCACCCCAGCGACTAACACTGACAGGTGAATCGCTCAGCTTGAAATGCTCGATTACTTTACTGATTTCTGGAGGGATCATAGTTCTGAGTTCTGAGTTCTGAATTATGAGTTCTGAGTTCTGAGTTCGGGTATTAAAAAATTCCCCAACTTAAAACTCAAAACTTAAAACTTAACACTATATCAAGATCGGTGTCGGGTAAACTCCCTGCTTCACCAGCTCAGCCAGCCGTCCGCGCACCATCTCACGGTCTTCCTGATAAGTCATGCCAAACCATTTTTCATCGGTCCGGAGAACGGGGACATCCACTTTTCCTGTCCTGATGAGGTCATCGATCAGGTCCGGGAGGAAAAACTCCGCTTTCAGGCTGGACGCGTTTTCTTCGAAAAACTTTATCAATCCTTCCTCCAGATATTCAAATAAAGAAGGCATAAAGCCCCACATATTCATTGAAACAGTGGTATTTTCGTCAATTCCCATCCGGTTTCCGTTTTCATCTTCATAAAACACCTTCTGTCCTTCCTTTTTAATCTTTGTCCGTTCCTTCACATAAGAAAGTAAGCCATTCTCATCGGTCCGGCATTCGGCACGGGAAACAAAGCCATGATCCGACAGGCTGTTCTTCAGGATATAGCCGATCAGGCAATAACGGCTGTTGAGCAGATTATCCAGATTGGATTGGAATGCGGCAGCCAGTTGATACGCTCCCCTGCCGTAGAAATCATCGGCATTGATGACGCAAAACGGCTCCCGTACCTTCTCTTTAGCTACCCAGATAGCATGGCCTGTACCCCAGGGTTTTGCCCTTCTTTCCGGGGGCATAAAACCTTTCGGTAAATGATCGAGTTCCTGGAAGACATAATCCAGTTCGATCTTCTTCGACCATTTATCAAAGAAAATCCGCTGCATATCATCCTTAATATCCCTGCGTATGACAAAAACAACCTTTCCAAATCCGGCACTGATGGCATCATAGATGGAATAATCGAGGATGGCCTCGCCTGAAGGCCCGACCCCGTCGGCCTGTTTGAGCCCGCCGTAGCGGCTGCCTATTCCGGCTGCTAGTATGAGGAGAGTTGGGGACATGTGAATTAGAAATTAGAAATTAGAAATTAAAACTCGAAACTTATTTCCAGCTTCTGACCTTATGTCCATAGGTAGCGTAATAGAGTATGAACAGGTAGCATGGGATGGCAATAGAATAAGCCAACTGGGCTGACCAGATATTTGAAAGATAGCCCCAGATAAGGGGTAGTACTGCACCTCCGGCAATGCCCATGATCAGCAGTGCTGAGCCCGTTTTGATAAACCTGCCCAGGCCATGGATGGCCAGTGGCCAGATCGCCGGCCAGACGATGGCGTTGGAAATGCCGAGCAAAGCGATGAACAGTACTGTATACGGGAGTACCAATTCTACCTGGTGAAAAGTCATCAGGTCGATAAAAGGAAACCGGATAGCTGCGGTGGCTGGAATGATCAGGGCCAGGGAGGTAAAAACTATCCCTGACAGGGCACTCAAAGTGAGCAGGTTTTTCTGCGACACCACTTTGGGGATCAGGAGAATGCCAATGACATACCCGATCACCATGGCCACCAGGACCAGGGAAGTGTAGTATTTAGCCGATTCAAGGGCAACATCCAGCGCCATGCCATACCGGATGATCGTATCGCCGGCGATCACCTCAATTCCAACGTAGAAAAACAAAGTTATGACGCCGAGGATCAGATGCGGGAACTGGAAAATGCTGGTTTTACCGGCTATAGATGCCAGATCCTCTTCCGATTCCTTTTCGGCCTCGATTTCAGGCAGCGGGGCGAACCGGATCAGGAGTCCAAGCAGGAAAAGCACGATGCTCATTACGATGTAAGGCCCGATCACCCGGCTGGCTAGTTCGTCAAGTGCCGTAGTTCTGGCAGCTTCTCCCATGCCTTCCAGGCTTTTGATGAATGCATCCCCGTCGCTGAAAATAAAGTAGGCCAGGATAAGCGGGGCGATGGCACCGGCCAGCTTGTTGCAGATTCCCATGATACTGATTCGCCGTGCGGCAGTCTCCCGGGGACCTATAATGGTGATATAAGGATTAGACGCCGTCTGTAAGATAGCCAGCCCGGTGCCCATGATAAACAAGCCGGTCAGGAACAAACTGTATGTGCGGGTCATGGCGGCGGGGACAAAGGCCAGGCTGCCCAGGGCCATTACGATAAGTCCCACACTCATGCCTTTTTTAAAACCGGTTTTTTTTAGGATCCATGACGAAGGCAGGGCCATCACGGTATAAGAGATATAAAAGGCAAAGGCCACGAAGAGCGACTGGAAGTTGGTTATCTCACAGGCAATTTTCAGGTAAGGGATCAGGATACCGTTGAGCCAGGTAACGAACCCGAAGATAAAGAAGAAGATCCCAATGATCGTGATGGAGATGATGTAGCCTTTTTTAGACATAGTGTTGAGTGTTGAGTGTTGAGTGCTGAGGTTTAAGTGTTGGGTATTGAGTATTGGGTTTTACGTGTATTGCAAATTTAGAAATATCTGGAGATTATGGGGAGGGAAATTCATGGACGATGTACGATTTTTCATTTAATTTTACAAAAACTCTTCCCATGTTATTACCCAGAGAAAAAGCCATCGAACTGCTCCATCACTACATTAAAAACGAACGGATGATCTTTCATTCCCTTGCCTCGGAAGCCGTACTTCGCGCCCTGGCCCGACGGCTGGGAAGGGACGAGGAGAAATGGGGACTGGCAGGTCTGCTGCACGACCTTGATGTCGAAATCACCCATGCCGACCCGAAGGTACATGGGCTGGAAACCGCCCGCATCCTCACTGAGATGGGCATAGATTCTGATATTGCTGAAGCGATCAAATTACATAATGAACAAGCTACCAACTTGCCACGTACTTCAGAATTTCACCATGCCCTGGCGGCAGGAGAGACAATCACAGGACTGATCCTCGCTACCTCACTGGTGTATCCGGATAAAAAAATATCCAGCGTTAAGCCCAAATCAATAACTAAACGGATGAAAGAAAAGGCATTTGCAGCATCTGTCAGCCGGGAAAACATCCTGGAGTGTGAACTGATCGGTATTCCGCTGGAAGAATTCGCGGAGCTAAGCATCTCGGCAATGGTAGAAATAAAGCAATGAGATTTACAGTTTACAATTTTCGATCTTAGATCTTAGATCGTAAACTGTAAATTGTAAATCTCTTCAAGTACGCAATCATTGTTAAATAGGCTGCGCAGAAGACTTTAAAGATCAGGGAGAGACCTTTTCCTCAATATACCCAACCCTTATCCCATCCTTGTAAGCCGCTGCTTTGAAGAGAATAGTGTTGTCGATTTCAACCGGAATCATATATGGCAAAGATCCGGTAGATGGCTCACTCCCGTCAATGGTATAATAAATCTTTGCTTCCGGATGGATCGATTTTAACTCAATAATACTCCCTTTCCCCTCTTCCCCACTTCTCGCCACCATCTCCATGTCCGGATAAACCTGCAACAGGTCGAACCAGGCCGTGCCTTTGCCCGCCATTTCAAGCTGAGGTGAAAGCCTGCTGTTCCCTTCTGCCTGGCTGCCAGCTTGCACAGCATTAATCTCAAACTTCTGCCAGTTTTCCGAACAGTTAAAAGTTCGTTCTTCAGTCCCCAACGCCAGCCTGAACCTCACAGGTCCGCCTTTTTTTCTGCCTGGCTGGTTTGATGACTGGCCGGACCGTGCCATGATACTGATCGTATAGCTCTTGTTTTCCTCCGGTTCGAAGCTGTAGAATGACAGCCTGGCGCCAGGCCTCACCGACGGGTTGTTCAGCCGCAGGGAATGCTCGCCCTGTTGAAATCTGCGGGAATCGATGAAATAAGTATTGCCCCGGTCATCACCTGCATAAACATAACAGGCCGCCGGGACACCTACAGTGGAAAGATTTTCAAAACCCGGATCAACCGTAAGGTTGCCTGGCATTAAACCCTTCATCCGGTCAGGTTTATTCCTGGCATCGAAACGGTAAACCCTTGTGCCATAACCATCTATAATATCTTCAATAACACCTTCTTTAATCTGGATCTTTCGGTTTTCAAAAAACACATCGGCCTCTATCGTGAAATCCAGATCTTCCATTTTCAGCTTAAATTCACCAGGTTCATTACGGGCATTTACGACAGCAATAGTTACCAGGCCTGCCCTGTTCCAGGCTTTCGCATGAATATGAGGATCATCTGAGGTCAATGCCGGGGCGGGATGGGGAGAGTTTATATCCGGCGTCAATTCGGCAATTTCCAGCGCCATGGCGCCACATTCATCCCACATGGCAGTGGATTTGGGGAAGCTGTTCGGACCGCTTCGGATGAAATACTGTACACCAGTTGCCCCATGAATAATGGTCAGCCAGGTCATAACCCTGATCTCGCGTGGATCCGGCTCCCTTTGCCACCACTCATTCCCTCCAAAGGCCTGCGGGACCACCCAGACAGGTTTTTCCAGCCAATAAGCTTTTTTAAGAAGATCGACATATGCCGTAACCTCAACAACTTTTCCCTGCGGAATGGGATATGGGTCGGTCATGGCAATATCCATGACGTCCCGATAATCAGCGGCCTTCCTGGGCGACATGAAAACGACGCTTACCGGGTGGTAAGGATCAAGTTCTTTGATAAGACGGTAAGTTTCCAATAATGAGTCAGGCGGTAGGTCTTGACCGTCAGGCTCATCAGCGATATACCATGCCAGCAGTGCCGGGTGGTCGCGGAACTTCTCTACTTCCTTCCGGAGCATTTCCAGTTTCTCATGCCTGGAAAGGCCCGGCAGGCGGGAACTTCCGACACCGCAACCGCCGGTAACGCTGCATAGATTGTAGTTCACCTTCATGCCCAGGCTGGCACACCTGTCCATGTAAGCTTTCCGGTCTTTAAGGGATTTTTTGCCTATTTTCTGATAAGGGGAGATCAGGTTAAATCCTTTGACGGCTTCTTCTTCGGGCATGGTCGGCAGCACAGGAAAATATGTGTAAAAGCCAAAAGGGAAGAAAGGCAGCCCGGCGACGGAAAGCCCGCCGGTAGCCCGGTCAATCTTTACCGCGTTGTCGCGATGGGGTCTCACTGTAATCCAGACTTTTCGTGAATCGATCCATTTATCACCTTCATAAAAAGAAACAGTGATCTCATTCTGCCCTTGTCTTAAACGCTCCATAGGAAAAGGAACGGTTGAAATACCGTTTGAAGCAGCAGGATAGCCCTTGTTCAGGGATTCATATTCAAAAACAAGGTCGATGTTGATCTTATGTCCTTTTAACCTTGCGGGAACGTATACCAGTATCTCTCCCACTTCTTCACTGGTATAATAGTCAAGGCGTGAAGCAGCGTAATAAACGGCAGGATCAGGCTGTGAAAACCCGGGGAGGGCTAAAATGACCAGGAATGAGATGATGGATACGATCTTCATGATAATCAGCTATTAAAAAATTCACTAATTTACTTAACTACGATTTCATCGATAAAAAGCCACGCTTTTTGTCCTTTTTCCGGATGCCATTCCGGGCATACCCCTATGTTGATGGCTTCAACACGGAGATACTTAACTTTTAAAGGCTTGTTAAGTTTGGCAGTAAAATCATTAGTCAGTACCCTTTCATTGTTTAAAGAAATATTATGCGTTACACTTGCTATTTTCTGAAATCTTTCCCCGTCCTCCGATAAATAATAATTCACTGTTTCAGGGATAAATATCAATCTTTTCTGATCCAATAGGAATGTTGCAGAAATGGTTTTGAAAGTAAAATCCTCACCCAGATCAATTACGACATCCACATTATTTCCATTAAATCCTTGCCAATAGCCATCATTATAATTCAATGAGCCGCTTAAGCCATCATTTAATGTCTGTGGCCCGTTTCCAGGATAGCGTTCACTGAACTTTTCAAGGTAAAAAATATTTTTACCAACAATCCGATGATATTCTATCTCATATTCCGCAGGCTTTTCCAATTGTTTATCATCTTTGAAAGCAACTGCTTTTAAAGTACCATCATGGTCGATATTTATGGGTTTTCTGTAAATAAAGGAACTCCGGTCCGGCGTATTACCATCCAGGGTGTAATAGATGGAGGTCCCCGTTGCTTCTGTTTCGAGCCTCAGCGTATAAGGCCTATTATCCATATTCATCAATGGTGTCACATCAACTTTTCCTGAACCCTGGGAATAATTAACATCCATCCGGTCGAACCTTGAAAACTGGGTTTGCAACCGTGACCGGAAGTTATCCCAGTCAAGCAGATTTACCGGGCTCCAGAGTACTTCGGCCAATGCGGTCATTCTTGGCAGAGCCATATATTCAGCATGGGAAGTAGTGGAAATATATTCTGTCCATACATTCCCCTGACCACCCAGGATCAGCTCACCCTCTTTCCTGGATAACTCAGATGGGATGGGAAAAAATGAATAGACCTTTTTCACGGTAGTCAATCCACCGATAGCTTCGGGTTGAAACTCAGGATCAGCCTGGTAATGATCAAAATAACAATAGGAACCCGGGCACATGACCACCTGATGTCCTTGCCTGGCCGCATCAATTCCACCTTCATACCCGCGCCACGACATGACGGTGGCATCAGGTGCAATTCCGCCTTCCAGAATCTCATCCCAGCCGATCATCCTTTTACCTTTAGCCTTCAGGTACTTTTCGATCCTTTTCACAAAATAACTCTGGAGCTCATCCACACCGGAAAGGCCTTCTTTCCTGATCCTGGCCTGGCAATCAGAGCAGGATTTCCAGGCAGTTTTATCGGCCTCATCACCGCCGATATGGATATATTCTGACGGGAAGAGCTCCATCACCTCATCCAGGACATTCTCCAGGAAACCGAAAGTTTCATCCTTCCCGGCACAGAAAATATCATTATTCGGCCAGTACGAGCCTGTCTGTACGGTTGTTCTCTTACCTGTGCATGAAAATTCAGGGTAAGCGGCAAAAACCTCCGAAGTATGCCCCGGCATTTCAATTTCCGGAATGATCGTTACAAACCTTTGTTTAGCGTATTCAACGATTTCCCGTATATCTTCCTTTGAATAAAAACCACCGTAAGTTGCAGGTTCCCCCGGGCGTCGCGGCTGGCACTCCGTCCATGGTATCCCTTCCCGATCAGCTCTCCAGGCGGCAACTTCCGTTAGCAAAGGATACCGGTCGATTTGTATTCTCCAGCCATTGTCATCCGTCAGGTGCCAATGAAAAACATTCATTTTGTGAAGCGCGATCAGGTCGATATATTTTTCAATGAATTCTTTCTGGAAAAAATGACGTGAGACATCCAGGTGCATCCCGCGCCAGGGAAAAGCAGGCTTATCCGTCACTTCAATACAGGGGATTTTCAAATCCAGGTCTGCATCCGCCAGGCTATCATGGCTGCTGTAAATTCCAGGCGGAAGAAGCTGGTACAGGGTCTGCACGCCATAAAAAAGCCCGGCCGGCTCCGGGGCGCTGATCTCAATCCGTGATGATTTTACAGATAATTTGTAGCCTTCTTTACCTAAATCTTCAGATAAGGTCTCATCTATCTTCAGGAAGATGGAATTCTTCGGTTGTTTTCCGCCGGCCTGGCTTACTGAAAGAAACCTTTTAGTATACGCAGACAGGGTTGACTGCAATGCTTCTGCAACATTCTTCACTTTATTGTCTGAAGAATTCATCAATACTTTTGTTTTTCCATTGACTTTAAAATTCCCGCCCGTCATTTCGGACTTGTAAGGAATGGGAATGATATCGGGACGTTCTACAGACGGAGTTTGGCGAGTACATCCAATAAATATAAAAACAATCATGGCGAAAAGGGAAATCTCTTTCACTTTCATAGATAGGCTTTTTTAATTATCAGGCAAAAATACAACTTTACTGATTTTCATCGGGTCATTATTTTGATTGATCGGCCGGATGCGGAAGCTATACTTGTATTTACCTGCAAACAAAGTATAAACCGGAAGGGGTCTTGCCCCCCAGCTATCATTGCCACCTACACCGGTTTGGCGGTAATCAATATTCAGATCGATGAAATCGTTAGGTACAAGATCGGCAGTATGGCGGAATCCGTTATCGGTGTAATCAAGCTGGCTGGTAGTGAAAGGCAGGGCTGAGGCGGAAATCAGCGGCAAACCCGCAATCATCAGACCAATGCCATCTTCATTGGTTAATGACATCCAGCGGATATCGGTGCGGGTGCCGTTTTCCTGTGGCCTCAGATAAGGGAAACCGAGATCAGCCACTTTACTTTCATAAACGCCAACAAAGGCGGCTGTATGACGGTCCCAGTAATTCTCAAAGGGACCGCGCCCGTACCATTTCACCTGGCTGAATTCTGCAGGTATCCTGAAGTTCATACCAAAACGCGGCAGTTCCGGCAGTTCGGCAGCACCGGGATCAATTTCGGCGGAAATAATGATATCTCCCGTGCCGTAAATAACATAGGTTGCCCGGTATGGAATCCGGGCGTTCCCCAACAGGAAGTCTGCGGTAATATGCACTTCGCCCTTAGCCGGTTTGGCTACTTTGAAGGATTTTACCACCCTCAGGATGCTGGCCTCTTTCCAGACAGCGCACCTTTTCTGCATCCGGTTCCCGAAATCATTGTCGATCGGGGCGCGCCAGAAGTTTGGTTCAGGACCCCGCGTTAAAAATTGTTTCCTGTTAAATTCGAGGGAAGTCATCGTCCCGGTGAGGGTGTCAAACATGACAATGAAATCGACTCCTGAAACGGTCAGCATTTTTCGGTCTTTGCTCCAGATGGTCTCAAGGGAAGCTTTATCCTTAACCGGTTTGATGTTGGCTTTCCAGGGCAAAGGAATTTGTTCGCCGGCCACCTCATGTCCTTTGGGGACCAACCCTGAGGATTCCCGGGTCGTGACACTGAAATTCAGGAAATACTCAACCCCCGGGAGAGGCTCAACAGCAGGAAGGCCAAGTTCAAAGATCTTTTCTCCCTTCGGGGCAATATCCGGCTGTTCTATAATCCCGGATGCGATGACCTGGTCGTCGCCTGTCAGTCTCCAGTGAATATCCAGGTTATTTGCTGAAATAAAATCGTACTTGTTTTTCACCGATATTTTCCCAAACGACCCATCCACCGGTTTAATCCCGATATATTGATAAACTTTTTTTACCTCGTACAGGGCCGGGTGAGGCGTCCGGTCAGGCAAAACAAGCCCGTTGATGCAGAAATTGCTGTCGCTCGGGGTTCCAGAGGGACCGAAATCGCCACCATAGGCATAATATATCCTTCCTTTGTCGTCTTTTTGCTGTATCCCCTGGTCCACCCAATCCCAGATCGATCCGCCCGTGTTCCATCTTAGCTCTGCCCTTTCATAATGGACCGGCCGTGACGGGTCACGCTGCTTGATCCAGTTGTAGCAGGTATCGAAATTCACCCCGTCGCCTGCTTCATTGCCCATCGACCAGATGATCACGCTGGGGTGGTTTTTGTCGCGTTCAAGCATAGATTGCACCCTGGCCAGGTGAGCTGTCATGAACCGCAGGTCATTACCGAGGGTGAGGTCAGGATCATAGCCCATGCCGTGCGATTCAATGTTGGCTTCATCGATCACATAAAGGCCATACTTGTCGCAAAGCTCATACCACCTGGGATCATCTGGGTAATGACAGGTCCGCACCGTGTTGATGTTAAACTGTTTCATCAGGCGAATATCCTCCAGCATGGATTTTTCCGATATGACATGCGCCGTCACTGGATCATGCTCATGCCGGTTCACGCCTTTAATCAGGATGGGAACACCGTTTACCAGTAATTGGCCGTTTTTTATCTCGGATGACCTGAAACCAACCTTGCAATTGAGTGCTTCTTCACAAATCCCATCTTCATTATAAACCGACAGAACAAGTGTATAAAGGTCCGGCGTCTCGGCAGACCATTTCCTGGGCTTTGCTATCAGCTGCTCAAATATAATCTCCCTGTTCTCCTGCTTATTAAGAAAAAATTCTTCGGAAAATGAGGCAACAGTAATTCTACCGTCTGTAGTCAGTAATTTCGCCTGGAGAGTAAGATTTTTAGTCTTCTTTGCCCCGCTGTTAATTACATCGACTTCAAGTTTAAAATCCCCTTCGGAGTAATCACTGGTCAGCCCGGTATGGGCAAAATAATCCCTGATATAAACTGCGGGTCGTGCGTACAGGTAAACATCACGTTCGATGCCGCTGATGCGCCAGAAATCCTGGCACTCCAGGTAAGACCCGTCCGACCAGCGATAAACCTCAATGGCCAGCAGGTTATTGCCTGGTTTGATATAATCCGTGATATCGAATTCCGCAGGTGTTTTGCTATCCTGGCTATAACCGACTTTCTTTCCGTTTATCCAGAGGTAAAAAGCAGACTTCACAGCACCGAAGTGAATAAATATCTGTTTGTCGCTCCAGGTATCAGGAATGTTAAAACGATGGCGATAAGAGCCAACCGGGTTGTAATCATGGGGAATTTCGGGCGGATTGGGCTTTCGTGTCCATTCATAAGGAATATTAACGTAGATGGGCACTCCGTAGCCCTGGAATTCCCAATTAGAAGGGACCGGAATTTGTTTCCATTTGTAATCATTATGTTCAGGCAGGTAAAAATCCTTTGGGCGGTCATCCGGCCGCTCCACCCAGTTGAATCTCCATAAGCCGTTCAGCATCTGAAAGTCAGGCGACATGACCCTGTTATTTTCCAGGGCCATACGTTCATCAGGGTAAGGTATGAGGGTGCAATGCGGGGCATATTTGTTAATACCCACCACCTCAGGGTTTTCCCAGTCGTTAACCTGCTGGGCATTGATATTCAGTAAACAGAGCAAAGAAAGAATAAGAAGGTAGCTTCTCTTCTGACTACTGACTCTCACCTGCGCCAGCACCATCCCTGCCAGCATCATTGCACATCCGATCCATTTCCGGTCGGTCATGGTTTCGGATAATATCAACAAACCGCCGATGACGGCAAAAACTGCTTCCAGGCTTAGGATGATAGCGGTATGCGCCGGCGGGGCTTTTTTCTGGCCGATGATCTGCAGGGTGAAAGCCACCCCCACAGATAATAATCCTCCGTACAGAAGAGGGATTATAGCACTATAAATTCCTTTCAGCGTATTTGATTCAAAGAGCAAAGCGGCGATCAGGCTAAGTGCTGCACAAACCGTGTACTGCGTAATCGCAAGACGCATGACGGCTGTCCGTGGTGAAAGCCAGCCGGTATAAAGGACATGAACGGCCCAGAAAACCGCACCGGTAAGCACCAAGACATCGCCTTTGGATATGGTGAAACTTTCTGTCACTGAAAGTAAGTACAAGCCAAAAGCGGCGAGGATAGCCCCTCCCCAAAGGTTAGCCCTTGCTTTCTGTCCGATAAACATACCAAAAGCCGGTACGAGGATAACATAGAGGCCGGTAATAAAGCCCGCATTGCCGGCAGTGGTATATACAATACCTGCCTGCTGGAAAGTAGCACCGGCGAAAAGGATCAGGCCCAGGAGGATGCCGCCAGGAATCGGCAGTCGGCAGTTGACAGTTGGCAGTTGGCAGTTGGCAGTTGGCAGTAAATCATTAGGTGCTTTTCCACCCATCTTACCGTCATATAGTCTTACCGTCTTATTTTCAAACAAACCTTTTACTTTAACGACAAATAATAGCGTTGCCGCTCCCAGCGCAAACCGTATTCCATTGAACAGGAACGGGCCGATATGCTCCATACCCATGCGCTGGGCCACGAAGGCAAAACCCCAGATGATGGCTGCCAGCAGAAGAAGCAGGTCGGAACGTATAGTGCTTGATCGGTTCAAATTAGTGCGTGTTCAGTCCGTCTGATAATCTCATCCTGCAGTTCCGTGCCCAGGTCATTGAAATAATCACTGTAGCCGGCAACCCGCACGATCAGGTCACGGTATTTTTCAGGATGTTTCTGCGCTTCGCGCAAGGTATCTGCTGTGACCACATTAAACTGGATGTGATGCCCATTAAGGCGGAAATAGCCCCGGATGAGCTTTGCGACGCTGGTTATGCCTTTTTCATCGTTCAGCAGCTGAGGAGTGAATTTCTGGTTCAGCAAAGTTCCACCTGTTCGCAGGTGGCCGATCTTGGATGCTGATTTCAACACCGCTGTCGGACCTTTGATGTCGGCACCCTGGAATGGCGAGATGCCCTCGGAAAGCGGCTGCCATGCTTTGCGTCCATCCGGTGTGGCCCCGGTCACACTTCCGAAATAAATGTGGCTGGTGGTGGGCAGCATCATGATGTGGTGCTTTCCGCCCCTGGTGTTCGGTCTGCCATCCACCGCATCAAAAAACATATCAAACACTTTGACCGCCAGCTCATCGGCATAGTCATCATCATTACCATACTTGGGGGTTTCATAGATCAATTTATACCGTAAATCCTCATATCCCACAAAGTCAGCAGCCATTGCATGAAACATCTCTTCCAGTCTCACCGTCCTGCCGTCTTCCATTCTTACAGTCTTACCGTCCTCCCGTCTTACCGTCTTGCCGTCATAAACCCAATATTTCAGCGCCGTGAGCATATCCGTTACGCTGCCCAGGCCCACGCCCTGAATATAGGAGGTATTATACCGCGCGCCGCCGGCATTGTAGTCTTTTCCATTGACGATGCAGTCTTCAATCAGGACCGAGAGGAAAGGCACCGGCATATTTTCAGCAAAAAGCTTTTCAATAATAAGGTTGCCTTTTATTTTGATGTCGATGAAAAAGTTGAGTTGACTCTGGAAAGTATTTAAAAGGTCAGCGAAATTATCGATGGTTTCCAACCCCGGGGTTTCCAACCCTGTTTTTTTACCGGTCCTCGGATCAATTCCACCGTGAAAGGTGATCTCGAGCACCTTAGGCAGGTTGAAGTAACCAGTTAGCCAGTAGGCTTCTTTGCCGAAAGCTCCGCTTTCCACGCAGCCGCTGGCTCCTCCATCACGGGCATCTTCGATTGTTTTTCCTTGTCTGACAAGTTCCTGAACGATAGCATCCGTATTGAAAATACTCGGCTGGCCGAAACCTGTTTTGACAATGTGCATTGCCCGTTCGATAAAACTGTCAGGGTTCTCCCTGCTGAGTTGCACCATCGAGCTTGGCTGGAGGATTCGCATCTCTTCCACAACGTCGAGGATAAGGTAGCTTAGTTTGTTGACTGCATTGCTTCCGTCGGGCTTGACACCGCCGACATTGATCAGGGCGAAGTCAGTGTATGTGCTGCTTTCCTTGGCCGTAACTCCTATCTTCGGAGGGGCCGGTTGGTTGTTGAATTTTATCCAGAATGATTGCAGGATTTCTTTGGCTTTTTCATGGGTAAGGCTGCCTGCAGCGATTTCGCGCTGATAAAATGGGTAGAGGTTCTGGTCGAGCCGGCCGGGGTTAAATGAATCCCAGGGATTCAGCTCGGTAATCACGCCGATATGAACGAACCAATAGTATTGCAGCGCTTCATGAAAGGACCTGGGAGCATGTGCAGGTACCCAACGGCAAATATCAGCCATCTCTGATAGCTCAGCCCTTTTCTCTTTGTTTTCGGCACCTTGAAATTTGAAATTTGAAATTCGGATCAGTTCTTCGGAATGGCGCTCTGCAAAACGGATCATAGCCAGCGCGGTTATCTTCATTGCCCTCAGTTCTTCGCTCTTAGCTTCCGCATCACTGACACCGACGTTAACCAACATTCTCAATTGCTCATCAATCTCTTTAATGAAATCCAGGAATCCTTTCTGATAAATCTTACCACCAAGCACTGTATGTCCCGGGGAACGTTGTTCCATGAACTCGGTAAAAATGCCGGCTTGGTAAGCCTCGATCCATTGCCGGTCCATCGCGGCAAATATCCGGTCGCGCTGAGTGCGGCCCTGCCAGAATGGGATGATGATTTCTCTGTATACCTTACGGGTTTCCTCATCCGACTTATACGAAACCTTAGGGCGGGTATGGAGTATCTCCAGGTCCTCCAGTGAATGCAGGCATATCTCCGGGTAGGTCGGCACGGCCTTGGGCGCAGGGCCGCGTTCACCGACGATCAGTTCACCATCGTTAATGCAAATCTTTTTATTTTGCAGGATATGCCGGAAAGCCATGGCCCTTTGAACGGGGATGGAAACATTCTTCGCTTCATTGGACTGATAAAATTCCGTTAACAACAGCGCCCGTTCGTGAGAGAGCGTATTGATCGCCTGCAGGCTCTGGTCTCTTAATTGCTTTATTCTTTCCGAAAGCATAATCTTATTTACATAAAATTTCTTCTAAAGTTTCTCGCGGATTTTCGCGGATTTATTCGCAGATTTACGCAGATAATAAATTCCCGAACTTAAACCTTAAACCTCAAAACTCAAAACTCAAAACTATAACTTTTAACCTCCAACTCCAACCAAATAACCCCTATCTTTAAAAAACGTCATTATCTCATCAACTTTGGCATCATCAGGTCCTTTTAGACTTTCCAACAGGAAATCTTTCCCCATCCGCCGGTATTTATCCCTTGTGATTGCGTGATAGGGTAAAATATCGATCCGTTTCAGTCCAAGCCTTAACATAAGCATTGCTAGAGCTTCCAGGTTATCTTTTCCGTCAGTAATCCCGGGTATGAACGGAAAACGGATAATAATCTCTTTCCCTGCCAGGGCAAGCGTTTCGAGGTTCTTCAAAGCAAGTTCATTTGAAACACCGGTATATTCCATGTGCCTGGAGTCATCCATCAGCTTCAGGTCAAACAACCAGAGGCCGGCCAGTTCCATGACCCTTTCCATAGCAACCGGTTCTGCATGCCCCGAGGTATCGATGGCCGTGTGATAGCCTTGTTCCCGGCAAAGCCCCAGCAGTTCCTTCAAAGCTTCTGACTGCAACAGCGGTTCGCCGCCGGAAAACGTCACCCCGCCGCCCGATTCGTCATAAAACACAGCATCTTTCGCAATCTCTTTCATAACCTCCCCTGCCGACTGCCAACTGCCAACTGCCAACTTGCTTTCAAACAGCTTCCCATCCAGGACCCTTTGCACTAAAACCTGCCCTACTCCACTCTCCTGGCTCTCCGGGTTATGGCACCACCGACAGCGAAGCGGGCAGCCCTTAAAGAAGACTGTCGTCCGGATCCCCGGGCCGTCGTGGATGGTGTAATGGCGGATGTCAAATACTAAAGAATTCAAATTGCCATTGGTTAATAGTTATTGGTTAGTGGTTATTAGTCATTAGTCATGTTCTTTATTATAATAATCAGGGCTTTAGCCCAAAAATTAAGGCTGTCTATTAGGAAATAATTTCTGAAGTTCCTCCCACTCCTCCTTGCCCAGGATCCGGTAGTGCGGCTTATAAAGCTCCTCATACTGCTGGCTGTGATGCATTGCAGTTTCCCCTTGCCTGTGCATGTCTGCCAGGGATTTTTTATCCTCGTCGAAGTTCGGCAGGTTCAGGTTCATCCTTTCAATGACAATCACGATTTCTACCCACTTCTTTTTCCATAATTCAATATCCGGCAGTCTGAAAGATGAAGCGCTTTCCATGAATGCGCTGAACAAGCTGTTGTCACTGATGATGCCGTCTTTTACCAGGTCCAGCGGCACACGGTAGAAGTTCTTTCCTACACCGCAGGGCTCCGCAACATGATTTCCGGAAGATGCCATTTCCGATAGTTCATATACAAGGTAATTCCGCGCCCCGGCTGTATCTTCCAGCAAATGCCCCGGGCCAAATTCATCCTGGAAAAAACTCTTGTAAATATCCTGCAAGCTTGATTCCGGATAGCGTTGAAGCTGGTTTGTAACTGCTTGCCTGATTTCAGGGTTATCGGTTCTGCAGCCCGGATATAATGGAACAATCAGGAGAAATAATAACATGGGAACTTGTAATCTAATCTTCATAATTGTATTCGTCTTTTAAGATTATACGGATCATCTCATCCAATCCGTTCAGGTTGTTGTGGATAGTATCCCAGATCCGTTCCGGCCTGATGTGAAAATATTCATGAGCGATGAAATTTCTGAAAGCGCGTGGCTTATACCATGGATAGGTGTATTTGTCCAGTAAATCCTGGTCAATCTTTGCCACCGATTCTCCAATGATCAGAAACTTCTGTAAAACAGCGCTGAAAAGCAAGTCATCCTCCCTGAAATTTTCCAATGTTTTATCCTGGCAAAACTTATGGATGGAAAAAATGGCCTCATGAATATGTAAAAGCCGCTGAAGGTTCCTGTCATCCATAAATCACAATCATTTCAGTCAATATTGACTCAAAAGTTAAAGGGCTCAGGGCATCTTTTTCCACAACATCAACCTTTAAACCGAAAAGGTTCTCAAGCTGATATTGAATTTCCGCCATGTCATACAGGCTGAAAGTTGCACCGCTCTTAATTTTGATCATGATATCCAGGTCACTGCCCGGTTTTTGATCCCGGCGGGCATAGGAACCGAAAATCCATGCATTCTCAATCCTGTTATCTCCTTTTAAAACTGACCTGGATTTCAGTATAATTTCATTAATATCCAGATTAGATAATTTCCCATATTGGATTGATTTTTCGGCCATCTTCAGGGCCTCGGTAGCCAGTTGTTCGTCTTTTAAATTATAAAGGACTTTTTCTCCTAAATATTGCTTCAGCAGGTCATCCAGGTTAACCTCATACAACTCAGCCAGTTTGATGATCTGATTTTTATTAAACTGCCTTTTACCCCGCTCAATTTTGCTCAGTACCGCTAAGTCAATGCCGGACAGAATTGCCGCTTTACGCAAGGATATCCCGGCTTTCTCCCTTAACTCCCTTAATCTCAGTCCAACAGTTGACATAATGATTGTTGACATTTTATGTCAAAGATAATAAATTATTTTGGCATCTATTTAAGATTTCCAGGTGATCATAAAAAATAAATTTCTGCAGTTCATATCTAAAATTTGGATTATCTCCTTAAAATCACCACCTTTGCTGCTGTCGTTTAATATTTTACATAATCCGAATTTTTATGAAAGAGCATATTGCCCATATGATCCGCGATCGTGCTGCCCGCTATGGCTCACGCGAAGTTTTCAGGTATCGGGAGAGCCTTGGCGGATCCTTTAAAAGTTATACCTGGAATGAGTTTACCCGCGATGCCGACAGGGTTTCCCGTGCACTCATCTCGCTGGGTTTCGGGCATGAGTCCCTTATTGGTATTTTCAGCGATAACCGGCTGGAATGGACTATTACAGATATCGGCATTTTAGGCATCAGGGGTGTAGTGGTGCCATTCTTTGGAACCGCTTCAAGATCACAAGTTAAATATATCGTCGACGAAACGGAAATGAAGCTGATGTTCGTCGGGAACAAAGAACAGCTCGAAAAAGCGATCTGGCTGCTGGACCATTCAGGAAGCCTGAAGAGAATCGTCATTTTCCAGGATGGAACTGAAACAACCGACGAAAGATGCATCACCTGGGAAAACTTCCTTAAACTTGGCAATGACCCGCTTTTTGGTGAGGAACTTGAGCAGCTCTACGACCAGGCCCAGCCATTCGACCTGGCCACCATCCTCTACACTTCCGGGACCACCGGCGAGCCGAAAGGGGTCATGCTGGGACATGATAATTTCATGGAATGTTTTGCCATTCACGATAACAGGCTGGACATTACCGACCAGGATGTTTCCATGTGCTTCCTGCCTCTTAGTCATATATTTGAGCGTACCTGGACATTTTACCTGATGTACTGCGGAGCAGTGAATGTTTTCCTTGAAAATCCCAGGGAAGTCATCAGCGTCATGCCAATCGCAAATCCCACCGTGATGTGCACTGTGCCAAGATTTTTCGAAAAAACCTATGAAGGGATACAGGTCGAAACAGCAAAATGGCCGAAGGTTAAAAAGAACATTTTCGACTGGGCCATCGCCGTTGGTCACCAGTGCAACGAGTACAGTAGCAAATCGATGGATCTGCCATCAGGATTAAAATTCAAACGAAATATTGCTGAAAAGCTGGTACTGAAAAAGTTGCGTAACGTGTTCGGAAAAAACATCCGCCAGATGCCCTGTGCCGGCGCTGCCATCCGTGAGGACCTCCTCCGGTTTTTCCATGCCACAGGGCTTTTTGTAACCTATGGCTACGGGGCCACTGAAACGACGGCTACTGTTTCATGTTTTAAAAACGAATGGTACGAATTTGAATCCTGCGGTACCGTGATGCCGGGTTTAGCTGTCAAGTTCAGCGAAGAAGGTGAGATCATGGTCAAAGGGCCGACAGTTTTCAGGGGATATTATAAAAAGCCGGAAGAAACGGCTAAAGCACTTAAAGATGGTTGGTATATGACAGGTGACGAGGGACACTTTACCAGTGACGGAAACCTGGTGATGAGCGACCGGATTAAAGACCTCTTCAAAACATCGGTCGGGAAATATGTATCGCCGCAGAAACTGGAATTGCTGCTCGGACAGGAAAAACTAATCGAGCAGGTCATCGTGGTTGGCGACAACCGGAAATACGTTTCTGCCCTGATCGTTCCATCTTTCGAACACCTTAAAAGTGTGGCTGAAAAACTTGGCATCGACACGTCTGACCGTAAAATACTTACATCTCATCCGGCAATATTAAAGCTCTTCCAGGTGAAGCTTGACCAGATCCAGGCAGATGTAACTCCATATGAAAGGGTAGTAAAATTCACCTTGCTCGCCGAGCCGTTCAGTGTTGAAAACAGCGCTATGACCAGCACGCTCAAACTGCGAAGAAAGGTGATTGCAGAGCAATACGTGGAACTAATTGAACTGATGTACTCAGCGGGTTAATTTCCAGCGTCTATGCGACCAGAGCCAGTTGGCCGGATCTTCACGGATCAATGTCTCCAGTTTTTCCGCAAAAAGCCGTGTAATTTCTCCGTCAGGCAGTTTGGAAGGATCTTCCACCAGGGATGTCAGCTCGAGCTCATAAAATCCTCTTTTCACCCGGCGGATTGCAACAAATATTACCGGGTAATTATTGTTCCGGGCATGTTTTTCAGGCCCATGCAGGAAAGCGGTTTCACGGCCCAGGAAACTCACCCAGTAAGCCATTTCACGGTTGGAAGGACTTTGATCGGCTGCCATCAGGTACAAAATAGTCTGACCACGATAAGTTTCAAAGGTTTTAGTTGTTTGCCGGATAGGAGCCAGTGTTGTTCCCCACCGCGACCGGTTCCTGTTGACCATCTTATCCATCCACTTGTTTTTCAGTGGCTTGTAGAATGCAATGTTATGAAAGTGGGTTTGTAAAGCAGGTGATAATGCACCCCATTCCCAGTTTCCATAATGCCCGGTCACTACAATGATCCCCTGCCCTGCTTCAAAATAAGGTTCCAGGATTTCCGGGTTCAAAATATGATGTCGCTCCCTGATCTGTTTCCGGGTCATGGTAAAAGCCCTGATGCCTTCCATAAAAACATCAGAAAGATTCAGATAAGTCCGTTTGACAATTAACCGGGTCTCCTCTTCACTAATTTCAGGGAATGAACTTCTAAGATTATTAATGACGACATTTTTCCTGTATTTGAAAACTTTTCTCAACAAAAATGAAACGAAATCCGAAAGTACATAAAGCAACCTGAAAGGCATGATACCAATCAGGAGCACGAACAAGTAAAAGAAAAATGTTGCAGCAAGATTCATGTTTCGTTACTTCGAATACATATCAATCACATCTTCCAAACCACGCCGGCAAACTTTGCAGAACTGCATGTGGCGGGTGTACATAATGCAATCGATCTGTGAACGGTACAGGCCTTTGGCCAGATAACCCGCTCCTTCAAAAGCGCCGACCTTGTCCCTGTATTGCTCGGCTGCAAAATACTCATCTTCCTGTTTCATTTGCCGCATGAAGAGCGCTTCCATGATCTCCTCCGGCACTTTGGCGGCCCTCAGGCTGTCGCGTTCCTGCTGTATCCGGTAGCCAAACTGGTCGAAAGGTTCCTTGTTCCAGGGTGTTGGGATGGGCGTACCTGCTTCCACCAGGTCTTTCCATTTCAGGCTATTTTTATCGAAAAGGGCGGTAATGTTGACTTCCCAGGGTTCTACTTTTATTTCAGGCATTTCATATGCTATGGAAGAAGTATAATACTCATCAGCCAAAGCGCCCAAATGATGGCCAAACTCGTGGACCATTATATATTCCCCTAATTTATTGTCGGCCGAAACTGTCGTATAAAGATTATAGATTCCTCCTCCTCCATAGGTCCTCTCATTGATCAGGATGACCATGAAATCGTAAAACACAGCTGAGGCGACATCACGGATGGTGCGGTTATCATATGAAAGCACATAACGCTCAGAATCGAAACTGCCGTAGTGGGCTGAAAGGGCAGTACGTTTAAATACGCCCGGATGCGGCCTCGAGACACCTGAAACTTCAGAAGGTGACTCAACTGCACGGATATTTATATCATTTTTTCTATCTAGGAAAGGCTCGTGATTCAGCAAAACATCGGCCATCCTTTTCGCATCCTTTTCAAATTTTCCCATTTCCGAAGCGGTATAGCCATCTCCGAGGATTACGATATCCAGCTTTTCCGCAGCCAGGCCATTATCATAGATGACGCTGACCTTTTCGGTATGGGCAAGATCAGCCGGGTTGACTTTACGGGATGCAGGATCGATGGAAGTTGTCCAGATGATTTGAAATACATTTGCGGTATCTCTTTTTTTCATGATGACATTCACCGGGTTTTTCGGCCAGGGAAAGCGGATCGATTCATGGAACGTTCCATATCCCAATTCAGCTTCGGGAGTGGTTTGCCATTCGCCGAAGACGCTGGCAAAACCACGGGAATATAGCAGCATGTTTGATTTCTTGTCCGCAATTTCGAACAAGTACAGGCCCAGTTCGAGCGGATCAACCAGGATGTTCTTACTCCCCGGCCATGAGCCGTCGGATACGATACGATCAGGCGAAAAAATCTCTTCTTTCGCGGTCCCGGTGTGGAAATAATCCAGGCGCATGGTTTTGTCGAGGAAATAATCATCAAAAGTCACATTGCCCTTGTCAATAGCAAGAACCTGAGCAACAGGAGTTTCAGTTGCAACTTTAGCCGTTTCCGCCGGTTTTCGCGGTGCATTGCATGAAAGCAGGATAACTGGCACGAGTATTAATAAATATCTTTTCATAATCTGGTTTTTAATTCAGTGTAAATTTAGGATTAATTTAAATCGACAAATCGACAAATCGACAAATCGACAAATCCATCAGATCCCTCCTCGCTCCTTCGTCGCTCGTCGGAATGACGTGACCGGGATTGAAAACAGTAGAATGGTAAGCCGGGCAGAGAGATTCCCACTGTCGTGGGAATGACGGTTTGCAAACAGATTCCCGCGAAAGCGGGAATCTGCCGGCTATTAATGATTACCCAATCCCTTGCTTTTCTCCCCAATATATCCTACTTTTATACCACGATTTCAAACCAGATTATCTTGATGGGGCATTATGAAACTTTATAAAAACATATTATCCCTGATCCTTCTTTCCTTCCTTTCATCTCCCTCTCTCTTTGCACAGCGGGAAGCGGATAACTGGATTTTTGGCGGTTGGGCAGGGTTAAATTTCACATCAGGCGATCCGGTTCCGATTTTTCATCATTATCCTGACGGAGGTTTTTGTGGTACCGTAATGAGCGACAGCATTGGTAATTTGTTGTTTTATTTTAACGGGGAGACAGTGTGGAACCGCAATGATGAAGTAATGTTGAACGGTAGCGGGCTGCTGCCGGAGCATCCTGCAGGCTGGCAAAACACGACTGCTTTCCCAAAGCCAGGTTCTGGTACTCAATATTATATCTTCGGTGTCACTCATCAATATTGGCCTGATGGACTTTATTATTCAGTAGTGGATATGACACTCGATGGGGGCCTGGGAGGGGTAACCTCCACGAAAAATGTTAAGCTGGAAGCCGCTGACATGGCTGCAGCACAGTTGTTTGCCCTTAAAAATGATAATGAAGATGGCTATTGGGTTGTTACAAGATTATATAATGATAACCGGTATATTTGTTTCAGGGTGGATGCGACAGGTGTTGATCCTGAACCTGTTTATAGTTCTCCTGGCATCTATAGAGAAACAGGGTCCGCATACGGACGAATAAAGGTGTCTCCGGATAAGAAATATCTGATAACCGCTTATTATACAAATAATTATACTCTTCCTTCCAATGGATTGGAAGTATGTGTTTTTAATAAATCATCAGGTTTTATCGATTTCCAATATATGATTTCCCGACCAGATTTTTTAGGAGGTTATATCGTTCCCGAAGATTGTGAATTCTCTCCTGATTCAAAATATCTGTATGTGTCTTATGCTGGTATTTTTGATTCTTGGTCGGGTTGGGCTTTATACCAGTACGATATGCAATTCGTCGGAGATTCGGCGGCTTTTTATGATTCCGGCATCCGGATACGGGATATTTGTGGGTCAAGTATGCAGCTTTCAAATGATGGAAGGATTTACACTTCTTGTCTGGCAGATACATGTGACGCACCCTGGTCTAATTTTATCAGTGTAATTAATAAACCCTGGGAATTGGGAACAGCCTGTGATTTCGATACCTTAAGCGTTTATTTGGGAGGAAGGGATGCAAACTGGGAAACAATAAACATCCTCCTTGACTATCTCTACCGTTTCGAATGGGAAGGCGACCGGTGCCAGGGCTCGCCGGTTCAGTTTATCCCGCATTTTATTCCCACGCCCGACAGCGTCCGCTGGTTTTTCGATGAGTTTGCCCCGGGAAATTATTCAAATGAACTCTCGCCAATCTACACTTTTCAATCCCCCGGCATTCATGAGGTTGAAGTTGATATCTGGTACCCAACCGGCAGATTTGAGCACACTTCCCGGGAAATAGAGATTTATCCCACACCACACCCTGATTTGGGGCCCGATACCCTGATCTGTCAGGGCACTTCACTTACCTTGTACGCCAATTGTATTGCCGATTTTTATTCCTGGAACGGTATTCCCGGCATTTCCCAGTACACCGTTTCTGACAGCGGCACTTACCGGGTAACGGCTTCCTTTTTCGAGACCGGATGCAGCGGTAGCGATACGATTCATGTCGGATTTCATCCTCCTATCCTTATCGATGAATCTTCCCTTGTCGTGACTCCCACTTCCTGTAGCGGATCCTCTGGTTCGGTCGCCGGCCTGGCCATCCAGGGAACTGAACCGTTGCAATACCTCTGGGAAGACCTGTCAGGCAATGATTACGGAACAAACATAGATGTTTTTAACCTGCCCGCAGGGCAGTATGTCCTCACCATCACCGATGGCAATGGTTGCGAGACTTCCTCCTCTGCCTACACCATCACCGATGCCGGTAACCTGCAGGTGACACAGGTTCAAACCATCTCTCCGCATTGCTTTCGTCCCGACGGACAACTAATTATCACAGCCTTTTCTCCTCCCGGCTCAATCCTGGAATATTCCATCGATAATGGGAACAGCTACCAAACTGACAGCCTATTTACAGGACTAACTGCTGCGAGTTACGTGGTACGGGTTAAAGATGAAAATGGATGCGAAGGGTTTTATCTTGATAACCCGGTGATTCTGGAAGATATTCCCGGTCCGCAGGTGCTGCCACCTGTGGTCAATGACGAAACTGATTTCCTGGGAAATGGATCGATTGAAATTACCGCAACTGGCAGCACACCGCAAATCTTTTACTCCATCAACAACGGCAGCATATGGCAAACCAACAACGGGACATTTAATAATCTTCAAGCCGGAAGCTACATTTGTGTGGTCAAAGATGAAAACGATTGCGACACAATCTTTACCGTTGAAATCCAGAATATAATCCTCACCTACCTGCAAGCCATAGCCGACTCGGGAAACCATTGCCATGGCGATGCAGTTACCATACCAATTGAGGTGGAGAACTTCAATTCCGTAGCGACATTCCGTCTGCAACTAAGCTATAACGTTGATAATCTGCAATGTGAAGGTTATACCAATGTCAATCCGCAACTGCAAAACAACTTAACCGGCTGGGTAGACCAGGCAGCAGGCGAAATCACCTTTCAGTGGCAGGACACCGTGGCATTGACCTTAAGTCAGTCCGATTCCGTCGCGGAGCTGGTCTTTACCACCAAACAGCCAGGACTGGGAGATCTCGACTGGTACACCGGCACAACCGAAAGCTACTTCACGAACCTCCAGGGTTCAGCCATTCCGGCCGAGTTCCATACCGGGGAAGTGAACATCTACGAGCCTCCATCCATCCTGCTTTCAGCCTCCAAAACAGTCTGCGAAGGACAGATGCTCTCCATCATGGGTATCGCTTCGGGTAACCAACCACCTTTCAGCTATCAATGGACCTATCCCGACGGGCAGGTGACCGATTCCGATCCCTTCATTTTCAGCATCACCCTGGCCGATGCAGGTGATTACACACTCCTGGCCACCGATAACATGGGCTGCACCGACCAGAAAACCATCCATCTTGAAGTAAATGAAAACCCTGTTGCGGCTTTTCATGGCACGGATACCTTAACGGTGCAAGCCGGCTATCTACTGGAAGCTGGCACAGGTCTTTCTTCTTACCTTTGGAACACTGGCGACACAACCGAAACCATCATCATCAATACCGAAGGATCATACAAAGTGCAACTCGAATCCCCGGCAGGCTGCCTGGGTGAAGATTCAATCTATATCATGATCAAAACCGAAGAAATCCCTTCGAAATATCTCTATCTCCCCAATGCCTTCACCCCCGATGGCGACGGGCTGAACGACACCTTCCAGGCCATTGCAAATGGCGATTACATCACGAAATTCAACATGCAGATTTACGACCGCTGGGGCACCATGCTATTTGAGTCAGATGACATCTCCCGGGGCTGGGAAGGAAAGAAAGACGGAAAGCCTTGCCCGGGTGGGGTTTATGTTTACAAAATTGCTTTCAGGGTGAATAATACAGCGGGAACAGAGATTGAACAGGTGGAGGCGGGAACGGTGATGCTGGTGAGGTAGGCAAATTAAAAATTAATAATCGACAAATCGATAAATCATCAAATCATCCAATCGTCCAATGTATTTGCCTCCCGTCAGGGAGACATGAAAATAGCCCCGGGTGCAACCCGGGGTAACAGAAGGTGGTTCATTTATAAAGTCCCAACGGGACGAATGATAGAATAATTTTGAAGCGAGATGACATCTCCATATTTCAGCCGTCCCTACAGGACTTGTAATTCACGGCCATCATATCAAACCCCGGACGAGTGTCCGGGGCTATTCTCATAAGTCCCTTTGGGACAATATTATATCCTAATATTGTTAGATCGCTACATCGTTAAATCGTCCAACCGCCCAATCTTTCCTTTCCGTTGCCTCATTCAGACCAACCATCAGTCAGATTAAGAATCCTGAAAACTTATCCAACCTACAAATATTATTCAATCTTATATTTGCAATTGCTTAACCAATTAATTTTATATTTAACAATTCACTTCCGGGCAGATTAATGAACGCAACACAAACTAATCTATTCTGCCTGCTTTTCAGCCTGCAAATTATTATATTTGGCTGGCCTGCCTTTTCACAACCAAAGGATAATCAAACCCTGATCGACAGCCTGGAGTCGGCGCTACAGCAAACTACGCGTCAGGATACCGCCAGGGTATTACTGCTTGCAAAACTTGGTAAATTATATATATACAAAGACGCCCGCCAGGCTATTAGTTACGCCCAGGAAGCGGTTGATCTGTCCGAAAAATTGAAAATTCAGCCTGATGCCATGACTTATCTTTACATGGCACGGGCTTATGGCAGGATCCCGGACAATGAAAATGCCTTCGCTCAATGATAAAAAAATCATTGCAGATGGCTGGTTTGGCAAGGCCCTGGCTTATAACATCTTCGGGGAATCCAAAGGCATGTATGATGCCTTGCAGCAATATCTCACTTTTGCTGATTTTAATGAGGAACAAAGAAGAATATCAGATGCTTACCGGCTCACTGCAACGTATGGAGGCCATGAACCATACTATTTCGGAACTGAACCAGACCAACCTCCGGCAACAGATGAACCCCCATTTTATCTTCAATACCTTAAACTCCATCCAGTATTATGTCTTTCAGAATGATAAAATATCTTCCAATAACTACATGACCAAGTTTGCCTCCCTCATCCGTAAAACGCTGGAAAACAGCAAGCACACTGAAATCTCTATTAAGCATGGGCACTAATATTACCGAGTCAAGACTGAAACTGGTAAACGAACTTTACGGCAAAAGCATGAAAGTCAACTACACCGATTTAATGGATGAAAGCGGCGAGCCTGCCGGCACGAAGGCGGTTATATTGAAATGACAGATGGATCTTGCGTTCCTATTTCAAGAGGCAAACGCGATCTGTTTTTGGTGCAGATGTCCAGGATATCAAAATAAATTTCAAATCCCAAATCCCAAATCCCAAACAAAAAATAAAATCCAAAACCTAAAATTCAAAACAGTTTGAGTTTTGAGATTTGAGTTTTTGAATTTGTTTGGAATTTGGTGCTTGGTGCTTGGAATTTTATAACCGCTGATACTCAAACGTCGGGTACCCCTTTTCCCCGCTATTGTTATAAAAACTGATAAAGCGAAGTTTGTAATAGAACCCATCATTGTCGCGGATTACGTAATTCAGCCCTTCAACGATCACATAGGAAACATTCCCTGAAGAAACATCACCGACAACATCTTTCCAGTCATACCCGATTTCATCCTGGACAGATGAATAATTCAGATTTCCCACAATATCCAGGCTGAGGGAAGAAAAGTCATAGAGGGTATCCTGCGCCACTTGTATGTTTGTAGGATTGGATAGTACGCCCGTTACCAGGTATGGATAAGGGTCTCCTTCATCGGTGAAGAGAAGGGTGGTATATTGTGTGAAAAGCAGGTCCCATCCATACTTAGGAGGTTCAAGGCTAAGCTGTTTTCCTCCTTCATCAAAAGAAAAGAAAATATAGTTTATTGATGGGTCCTTAGTGATTGAAAAAGTGTTTTCGGCAGTTCCATCGAGGTTGGCATAACGGAAAGAATAAGTATCATTTTCAAGTCCGAGAAACACGATTTTCCTGAGCCCGCGCAGGTTTCCCAATTCGTCATAACCCCGGTCGATCACATAAACCTCATTCGAATAAGATTTTGAAGAATCCGGGGGGGCGAAATCAATCCATTTGCCAATAGCAGTAGAATCACGATTTCCGCTGGAAACATCATATTTCCATTGCACCCCGACCGTATCGACCGGAAGGCTGAAATCCATCACACCAGTTGCGGCAGCTACCATGAAATTGGAAGTGTTCAGGATAATATGCCAGCCATCCGGGCTGCATTCAAACCCCAAATCCCATTGATTCTTCAAATTTGTTGAAACGACTTCTCCTGAACCCAGGTCAAAAAAAACCTGGTAACGGTAATCTTTCGTCAGTTCAATAGCCTTAGTTTTAACATCACCCGGATCATGAGGTGTTATTTTCTCATCTTCTTTAAAACAGGATGTTAAAAAGAAAATGGATATGAATAATGTTATCAGGTTGAAAATCCTCATGGCTCAGAACTTATTAAAATTGACAGCTGCCTGGATAAAAAAGGTCCTGCCCCAGCCTACTGGATAATCCCCGCTTCCCCCGGTATGGACTCCACCGCTTCCGCCGACAGCCGGAATGGTGGTATTGTTGAATATGTTCTTAACCCCGGCCCCAATCGTAAGCCTGTCTTTCAGGAACGACTTTTGCATGTTGAAATCCATTGAATGATATTGGCTTACGTATCCTTCAACGACATTTTCATTATCATCTGTATAAAACTGCGGCATCCGTCCGGTAAATTTGTAATCGAGTGTCAAATCTATCCCTGCTTTTTGCAAACGGTAAGTCGTAGTTACAGCAGCATCAGGACTGTAATAGAATTTCCCCGCGTTGCCCGTTTCATCGGAAAGTGAATTGTACTGCCCGGTTACCCCTCCGCCGCTCCTGATATTGAGCCTGGGATAAAGCCGGTAATTCAGCACAAGCTGGGCACCCTGGGTGATGTACTTATCGACATTAATATAAGTATAAAGATTACCGCCGGCCTGGGCAAGAGTTATGATGTCGTTGATGTCATTATAAAAGAAGTTTAGTTCAGTTCCGACAAATGACTGGCTTGTTTCACGGTTGTATTGAAAGGAAAGATTGATATTATGAGAATTTTCAGATTTCAGGTCAGGATTTCCCTGAACATTATGATTGACGTCGACAAAATAAAGATACAATTCCTTGAGTGAAGGGGCTCGAAACCCACGGCTGTATGAAGCCCTGATGTTGTAGTTTTCGAGGATAGCAAATTTCAGGTTCAACGAGTATACTAGCGGTGCCTGGTATTTTGTATTGTAAATAAGCCGGATACCCGGCTGAATTGTCACCCATTTTAATGGCTCATACTGAACACTCAGGAAAGCGGCATAATCGCCGATCTGCTGCTTGTAATCCCTGATCCTTTTACCTGTTCCGGCTTCGAGGTTCAGATCGAATCCAAGTTGGTAATTGAAACAGCTTGCGGGATTGCTCTTGCTGAAAGTTCCACGGAAAAGGGCATTATGAAACCGTGTTGTGTCAAAATCTTCCGGGTTAATTGTAGCATGCTCTTCCAATGTTGTAAGATCTATAAAAACAGTTTCTTTTTTTCTGGCATACCAGGCATAGGAGCCCATGAGGCTGATATACCGGTAGTCCCTGATCTTTTGATTCAATTCGATCTTGCTGGTGGAGCGGGAAGTAAGGAAATAGCTGTCAAAAGCGGTTTCATAATAAGGAGCCATCAGGTTGCCCCGGCTGAGAAGCTTTTCATCGAACCAGGATGAAGAGATCTTGAATTTTAATTTCGGCCTTGAAAAAAGATAATATCCATCGAAAAAATACTGCCGCTTCGGTTTCCATCTCACTGACCGTATCGAATCGTCATCGGAATACCCGTCGAAAAAGTTTCTTCCTCCGCTGAATGAAAAGACGTGGTTTTTGATCTTGTAAGAAGCGCCCAGGTCGAAGTTATATATCCCGACCGATTCCGTGTAGCCTTTGGCATAAGCGCTCAAACGGGTGTTTTTATTTTCCTTGGTGATGATGTTGATCACCCCTGCCAGGGCATTGGAGCCATAAACGACCGACATCGGCCCCTCGATCACTTCAATATGGTCAACATTATAAAGGTTTAACTGGCTGATGTCGATGTTGCCGTTCATCCGCCCAATCACAGGTACTCCATCGACCAGGAATTTCACATGTTCGCCTGACAACCCCTGCAGGCTCATGCTTGTCCCGAGGGCGCCGTCCTGTGAGATCCTGATGTTCAATTCGCTGTTGAGCAGGTCGGTCAGGTTATTGGCCGCTTTCTGTTCGATCTGAAGATTGTTGATCACTTTAACCTTGTAAATCGACTTATCGACGCGTTGAGGCGAATACTGGGCCGTAACCACCACCTCATTCATCTCCTGGATTTTAGGTTTCAGCGACAGTGTGACACTCTCTCCCGGGCTCATCGTATCATAAAGTGTTTCGTATCCTATATAAGAAATGGCAACAACGGATCTGAAAACAGTCAGGTTCTGCGCTGTGCCATCTTCCTGTGTGATAGCGTGGGCTTGCTGCCCTCCGTCAATCGGCTGAAAGCAGACATGCGCAAAAGGAACCGGTTGGCCGGTCTTTCCATCCTGAACCCTGACCACAGCTTGCTGGCCAAAACCATTAAGGCTGGCCAGCAGCAGGGTCAAAGAAAACAACGCTATGAATCGAAAAAATGCCATTAATTTTTGGTGACCAGGAATTTCGATGTGGAAATCCCGCTGCCTGTCACAACTTTCAACAGGTGCAAACCGCTACAGACGGAAGATTCCGGTATGCGAAATGTTAACTTATAATCGCGGACTTCCAGTTGTGAAGAATATACTTGCCTACCATTGATGTCAAAAATTGCGAGAGTTACAACACCTTTAATTTCCTGGCCGAAATCAATAGTAAGTTGATCCTTCACCGGATTCGGATATACAGATACTTCAAATATTCCAGAATTTATTGTAGGAATCCCGGATGGGGACACAGCTTTTTTATCAAAGATGATTTTACCTGTACTGCTTCCATCAAATTTTGTAAAAACAAGCTTATAAATATCTTTATTCCGGGAGTGCACGAAGAAAGCGGTAGAATCGGCCACGGTCCAGGTAAATGAGTTCATGTCAAAGCTTTTCCATTCCCATCCTATGGATGACTTGGTAGAATCAGGCGGCGTGCTTGTCCAGTCATTGAAATCCTGCACAACAGGATAGAATTTATTAGCATAGACCCTGAAGTTGTTCAAAACTCCCACGACCGGATAAGGTGTTCCGTCTGGCTGGATAGCCATGTATTTCGTAAAGAGAATGTCCCAGGAAGCTGTATCTGGCTCCCTTTCCACGATTGCAGCAGAAGAAAATGCATAATAAATGAAGTTTACATTACGATATGGATTGATGTTTAATTCAGTAACATTATCATTGCTTCCATCCAGGTTTGCTTGCCGGATGAAATAGGTATTGTTGGATGAATTCTTGCGCAGGATCCATATCTTTTTATAGGTTCCATCAAGGGTTTTCAGAATATAAACAGAGTCACCCACCACATCATGGTTTATGGGATTATATTTGCCCCAGCCATAATCGGGGTGACCGGCGGCACCGCGGTTGAAGGCCCCATCTTCCCAATCATCTTCAGAATCATAAAGAACTGTCCAGCTTGAGATCCCGGCCGTGTCGACAGTATTCCATCCGGTGGTATCGGCTTTAGGATAGGTGTACAGGTTCACTCCGGCAGCCCCGTTTGTGATGATGGCAGCGGTCCAGACAGTAGTGTGGAAACCAATGTCCCAATTGGTACGTGGCACGGAAGCTACCACCCCGTTTTCAAAGCTATAATAGATATCATTGGCATAGCCTGGCCCCAAAACAATGGAATCCAGGGCATTGACAGCCTGACCTGATTTACCGTGTTGGCTGTAGCACGAAATGCTTAGTGTCAGGATGAGCGAAATTAGAGTAAGGGTTTTCATGAGGTTTTGATATTTATAATATTGACAGATAGTGAATTAAATTAAATTTGAAATTTGAAACTGGAAAATAGAGACAAGATGCATGATTGGAGGAGGAGCATCCTGGATTATACAGATATTGACCTCTTTATGGGAGGTAAAGTAAACCGATATTTATCCGGGAATGTTGCTAAACGGCCGGGGGTGCCCGGAGCGGGAAATAGTTCAGGATTTCTTTATCCTTGTAAAAGGAAGATGTTTCCCTGGGTTTGATTTCGAAAGCATAACTATTAAAGGCAGAATGCAAGTTTTGTGAAAGAATGCCGGCTGTTCCGCCATTGTCATAAAGTTTCAGCAGGGGACTGTGGAGTTTTACAGCAAATCCCTGTTTATCTTTGGATTTTGGTGAGATAAAAGCCTGGATGTTCAGGTTGAAGTGTTTTCCCAACACATGTTCCTCATGAAAGATGACCAGGGAACCGATAAAAAGCCAGGCAAACGCCGCAATAAGCAGCATGGCCATCCTTTTATCCCTGTTCCTGACTGTTTTGTTCATCCTGAGAAAAATTCGCTGCAAAAATAACGAGGAAATCAATATGAACGTATGTGAAAATCTTCATTATTATATAATCATTTTTAAAATATTGATTTATTGTTTTTTAAGATAGTAATTTATAAAGATTCAAGATTAACAGAAGGAAATGTTAAATTGTTAAACTGATGACGTTCACTGCGTTCTCGCCGTCTCCTCAACAATCTGGTCGCTCTGCTCCTTTCCCAGGTAAGAATGTATAATGGCGTGGCCCAGGTAAATCAGGGGGGTCAATGCTATGGCAATGATCAGCTTTGCTGTATAACCGGTAAAGGCTGTATTGATAAAATCCCCGAAAGTGAGTTTTCCGGGAAGCCAGAAGGCAATGCCGGTGACAATAAACGTATCGATTAACTGCGATATGGCCGTCGAGCCGGTTGCTCTCAGCCAGATCATCTTTTTGCCTGTCCGGCTCCGGATTAGCCAGAATATCAGCACATCAACCAACTGTGAGGTTAAAAAAGCTGTGATACTTCCCACGATGATCCACATCGATTGGCCGAAAACGGCGTGAAACTGCTCGTCTTTTACCGGTGAAATGCGGGATGCATGCACACTCATCCCGGCCAGGAGAATGACAAAGGTATATGTGATCAGCCCGGCAGTCATCATCGAGAGCCTTCTCACGCCTTTCTTCCCATAATATTCATTGATGATATCGGTAGCCAGGAACACTATCGGCCAGGGGATGATCCCGATGCTCATGGTAAACGGGCCTATCTGAATAAGCTTCCCTCCAATGAGTTCACCTACAACGGCATTCGTCACGAAAAAGCCGCCCAGGACCGTAAATAATATATCGCGCCTGGTGTTGAACATAGTCAGGCAAAAATAGTTACTTTTTTGCCGTTTCCAGCTTTGGCTACGTTACTGTTTTATAAGCTCTTCGGTATAAATCTTCTTCCTGTCATTAATTCTTATAAAATAGATTCCGTCCGGAACAGATGAAAGGTCTATTTCATTTGATGCTTGAGACACAAAGCCCGGTACATCAGCTATTTTCTCTCCAAGAATATTGAATATTTCCAGTCTCGTTTGCTGATCACTGCCTGATCCGTTGATTTGCAAAGTAAACTTCCCTCTTGTCGGGTTAGGAAAAATATTAATCTTTCCGATACCAGCTTCATTATCACCAATTCCTGACGGTCCGTTGACAGTGATTTTTCCCTTCATTCCACCTGAAGCATGAGGTGTGCAAACATAAAAATGCACTCCGGCTGTCAATTCTGTGACCTGACCTCCACCAAAAGGAAGCGAAAAACCAGGAAGCGGCGTATTTCCGTCAGCATTCCATGTTGTTTCACTTACCTCTACCGCATTGTGGATGCTTGCAAGCTGAAAGTTAACCGTGTCGCCAACATTGATGATTACGTTGTCCGGAGAAAATGTAAATCCTGAATTTATTATGGTAATTGAGCCACCCAAAGCAAATCCTGAAAAGAGAAGAGCAAAGGCTCCGAAAAGTAGAAATTTTTTCATTTTGTTTGATTTTTAAACGTGATCTGTAAACAATATTCTTTGCAAAGATCGCTCAGATCGATTCATATGTCAATCTATTTAACATATCAATAACAAAAAATAAAACGGTAGGACGGTAAGGAAGGTAAGAAGGTAGGACGGTAAGAAGGTAGGATGATTTGGCGTTGTCCCGCAAGGGACATTTGAAAATAGTCTCGCACAATCGTCCGAGGATAGAAATAGAGGCCGTTAATTACAAGAGGGTGTATCAAAACTAAGGGCTCTTAGTAAAGAGGATTGTTAATAAGAATGTTTATAACTATTTGTATATCAAATGATTAGTTTAATAACTTTGATTATCTTCGAACAAAGATAACAAGATTC